>JACAFD010000126.1 GCA_013388555.1 Nitrospirota bacterium
CGGCGACCAGGTGGAGGTCGTCGCCACGAAGGACCAGCAAGTCAGCTCGGTCAAGAAAGTAACTTCGACCCCCCTCGATAATTTCTTCCGGTCCTCCGGCCCCCCTCGTGATTGAAAGTCATCCGGCGTAAGGGTTTCTCCGAGAAACGTTCTATAGCCCATGAGCCTCTCTCTTCCTGTCTCTCGTGTCTCGATTATTGGCGTCGATGGATTCCGATGTCCGGTCGATGCGATGGACGAGGAACCGGATGACCTCTTCTAATTCCCCTTGATCGTTGAGGTAGTACTGCGCCCGAGATTTGGCATATCGCCCGACACGCACCCCCATAGCGAGCCCTTCGGAAAGCTCGAAGACATCCTCATCTGTTTCGTCATCCCCAATAAAGAACAGCCCGGTCTGCTGAAGATGATGCATGAGGGCCAAGCCGGCCGGTCCTTTCCCGTCTTTCCCTGGGGGTAAGACATTCACCGATGCTTTCCCAAAGATCAGCCGGGGTGCCGGCGTAAGTCGATTGAGCAGGAGGACGAGCTCTTTCCGAACTCTGGCGGGCTTCTCAGCCCCTCGATAGTGGAAGGTGAGAGTGTAGCGCTTGTTTTCTACCTCAACGTCGGCGATCTTGAGCGGCCGGGCGAAGTCTGTGTTCACACGCTTCATCCACGCCTGACAGACGCTCTCCGCAACACTCAGCGCGGCAGGGGGTGTGAGTGGACTCTCCACACCGTGGTTCCCGATGAGGTACGGCACTGCTCCGTTCATCCTCGGCATCAAATCGCTGAGTGAGCGCCCCGACACAATGGCGCAGGGAACTTTCTTGGCAAGTTTGCTCAACCATTCGTGCATGGACCTCGACAACTTGACGGACCCGCGATCCGACGAAATCCCTGCTAGCGTGCCGTCAAAATCGAAGGCATACAGAATGGGGCGGGTCGTGAGGGTGCGCAGCGCCCGGCGCCCCTCTTTGGATAGCACATATCTCATGCTTGGCCTCCTGTGGTCGTTGGCGCGTCTCGCGCTCCCGTTTGGCGGGCGATGCGGGCCCGCTGTCGCATGCGGGCGGCATCCATCAACATACGCCCGGCCCAACGGTACACGTTGAATTCTTGGACGATCCCGCGCAGACTGCGCATCCGGGCCCGCTGCTCGGTCGGCGGCATTGTCAAAGCCAGATGCAGAGCGGCTGCGCATTGATCGATGTTGTACGGGTTGATCAGCAGTGCTTCCGGCAGCTCGGTCGCAGCGCCGGTGAACTGACTGAGGATCAGCACGCCTTGCTCATCATCGCGCGCTGCAACGAATTCCTTCGCAACGAGATTCATGCCGTCATGCAGGCTGCTGACGATGCAGAAATCAGCCCCTCGGTAATACGTGATGACGGCCTGCGGTTCGTGATGCTCGATTCGTAAGTGGATGGGGCGATAGCCCTCTCCTCCGAATCGCTGGTTGATGCGTTCGGCCAACGCAATCACTTGCCGGGTGAGCTGTTGATACTCATCGATTTTTGCACGGCTGGGCGCAGCGATTTGTACGAACGAAAATCTGCCGATCCACTCCGGCTGCAACTCCAAAAGCCTTTCGACGGCGAGGAACCGCTCAAGAATGCCTTTGGTATAGTCCAGCCGTTCGACACCGACCCCCACGCGATGCGCGTGGGGGAGGCCGTTGATCGCACGGATGCGGGTCCGACATTCGGCTTCGGACGGCAGCTGTGCCTTCTCTCGATTGGGCCATGCGATCGAAATCGGGTAATGATTCACCGCCGTGAATTTGCCTTGATAGGAAATCATGGAGCTGTCCCGATCAATCTTCGATTCCAGTGAGCGATCCACAGTATCTATAAAGTTGCTGCAATGGAATCGCGTGTGAAATCCGAGAATGCTGCTTCCCAAGAGCCCTTCGAGGATCTCATGGTACCAGGGGCAGATGGCATAACGCTCCGGATTGGGCCAGGGGATATGCCAGAATGTGATGATCGTGGCGTGAGGCAGATGATCGCGCACAATCTTGGGCACCAGAGCAAAATGGTAATCTTGAACGAGCACGACCGGGTTGTCGGTCTTGGCTTCCTCGATAATGGCCGCCGCAAACCGCTCATTGATCACCTTGTACTGTTTCCAATCCGAGGATCGAAAGACGGGGCGAACGTGGGCCAAATGGCAGAGAGGCCAGAGCCCTTCGTTGGAAAAGCCGTAGTAGTAACCGTCTTCTTCTTCCTGCGACATCCAGATCCGCCTGATCTCGTAGGTTGGATTGTCCGGTGGAACGCGGACGTGACCGCGTGGATCGACCACCTCCCGGTCTGCGCTGCCGCTGCCGTGCGCAATCCACACGCCCGAGCAGGCCCGCATAATCGGTTCCAGAGCCGTGACCACCCCGCTGGCAGGGATCTGGACCTCGATCTGATTCTCTTTCCAATTGTGGAGATAGGGCTCACGGTTCGACACGATGAGCACTTCGTCGCCGGCAAGATGGTCATGAAGAATGGTCTTCAATGTCGCCGGCGTCCAGCTCATCTGGCTCTCATCCCTCATGCGTTTATCCGCTTCGAGATCATGAATGAGGGCACGTAGATCCTGGGCAACCGGGTGCAGGTCGTCATCGGGCTGTTGGTTTCCAATCAAGGCAACCAGCCCCTCGCCGCGAAGCATGGCTCGCACGCCTGAGACCCATCCGAGCCAACTCAGGTGCGCAACCAGTACTGTGACAAGGGAAATCACCGCGCCGATGATCGCAAACAGGTAGTACAGATACCACTTTGTGTCGCTGCTTCGACGTTCGATCCAGCTCATGTCGTGGACGAGCATCAGGCGCCCCAACTTCCGTCCGTTCCCTTCGATTCCCACAGCCGCCACATGGACGGCCCCTTGGCTGAGCTGTAATAGGGCGGTCTGGCCGGCTTTGATAGTGCCGGCTCCCTCGCACGGAATCGAATCGGGGTAGGTCAGGGTCTTATAGGCCACCTTGCCATCATGGTCGCAGAACCCGACGGCGTAGAGTCGTTCATCCTGAATGATCCGATGAAAGTAATTCAGCACCTTGACCTTAGACTCAGCCGTCAGGAGCTCAGCGAGAGGGGCTTCGACCATGCGACCGATCAGTTCCGATCGGATTTCGAGATCCCGAACAAACCATTTCAGCGTCATGGTATCGACCAGGGGAATAAGCAGATAGGCCAGGCCGGCCAGCACCAGGGCCAGCGGTAATAAGAATCGCAGTGCCAAGCGCATAGATCACCTCTCGTTTACTTCAGTCGACAAATCCCCTAGAGTACAGATATGTATCCTTACGGCCTCGTCGGCAATTGTCAAACCTCGGCTCTCATCGGATTGAACGGCGCTGTCGAATGGCTATGCGCGCCGCGACCGGACAGCCCGCCTGTCTTCGGTCGACTGCTCGATCATGACGGAGGGCATTTCTCCATTTCAAGCCTTGCCCCTTCTGCCGAACTCAAGACCGAACAACGCTATCTTCCGAACACGAACATTTTACTGACCATCATGACATTGGCCAACGGCGATGTGTTCCAAATTACCGACTTCTTCCCGCGATTCGAGCAACACGGCCGCATCTATCGGCCCGCGGCGTTGTTTCGATTGGTCGAACCTTTGCAGGGCACGCCGGCCATTCGCGTCAGCTGCCGGCCGGTCTCGGGCTGGGAAAAGACTCCCGTCCATCCCGTGCGAGGCAGCAACCATATCCGCTACGATATTCGCGGCGAGTCGCTCCGACTCTTGACCAACATGCCGTTGACCTATCTCTGCGAAGAAACTCCGGTCGCGCTGACGCAGAAATTCTATTTCGGACTCACGTGGGGACTCGGTATCGAAGATGATCTGGTTAAGGTCACGCACGACTTTCTGGAACAGACCACGCGCTACTGGCGCACCTGGGTCAAAAATTGCTCGGTTCCTCTGCTGCATCAACAGGAAGTCATTCGTTCTGCCTTGGCCCTGAAACTCCATTGCTTCGAAGACACGGGGGCCATCCTGGCCGCCCTGACGACGAGCCTCCCCGAGCAACCTGGCGGAACCCGGAATTGGGACTATCGATACTGTTGGCTGCGCGATGCCTACTTTACTCTCACGGCGTTTCATAACCTCGGCCACTTTGAGGAAATGGAGACCTTTCTTAAATTCCTGCTGAATATTGCCCATACCCACGAACATTCCCTCGACCGGCTCCGACCAGTGTACACGCTCAGCCAGGGACTTCCTCTGCCGGAGACGGTTCATCCGAATTGGTCCGGCTATCAGGGCAGCGCACCGGTTCGGAGCCACAATCAAGCCGCGGAGCATGTGCAGAACGATGCCTACGGAGAAATGATTCTGACCTTCACTCCGATCTTCTTCGACGAACGGTATGTCGATCTGCGCAGCAAAAACCTCGACGCACTCCTGGCTCATCTGGCGACTTTGTGCGTACGCAGCATCGGCCAACCGGATGCCGGTCTCTGGGAGATCCGCAACGGCTGGCAGGAACATTCCTTTACCAACTTGATGTCTTGGGCCGGGCTCGAACGATTGGAGCGCATCAAACAAGCCGGGCGTCTCGATTCGATCTCATTGGACTTGACCAGCGCCCGAATCCGTGCGGCCGAGGCCTTACTCCGTGCTGTGCACGACGGGGCAGTCCGGAACGGCCCGTCCGACTTGAGCTATGACGCCGCCCTTGCCCAACTCCCCATCTTGGGGTACCCCAACCGGCAACTCGGCGAGTCCACGGTCCTACAGATCGCCCGGGAACTTGCCTTTCGACATGGAAGCGACGATAGCGGCTTTTTCTATCGATACGTGCGCGAGGACGACTTCGGGAAGCCGGAAGGGGCCTTCGTCATCTGCTCCTTTTGGATCGCGCAAGCGCTTGCCAGGCTTGGACGGATCCCTGAAGCCCGGACGATCCTCGATCGAGTGCTCCTCGCAGCCAATCATGTCGGATTATTCTCCGAGCATTTCATCCCCGCTATGAATATCCAATGCGGCAATTTCCCGCAAGCCTACTCTCACGTCGGTCTCATCAATGCCGCCTTTGCCGTCAGTCCTCCCTGGAGCGATGTACTCTAATGTATTTTGGCCGATCGCTTGCGAGGAATTGCGGGCAGGATGCTCAAAAAGCCCGCCCAGCAAGGCCGCAGCGAATGAAGAAGGCTTAGGTTGAGGTTAAGGTTAAGCGTCGACAGGTTCTTGTTTACTCAACCTTAGCCTCAGCCTTGACCTACCAATAACGCTGGCGAGAAACAGGGCGGAAGCGATAAATGGAACCTTATTAGCGCAAGAAACCAAGCGCGAAAGTCTACGGAGTCTTCGCACAACGGAATCCGTAACCGAAATATCGGTTCGTCGGCTGGGCAGCAAACCGGTGCGCGGAACGCAGGAACTCAGAAATGTACAGCCAGGAACCGCCCCGCACCACCTTAGAATCACCAGTTGCCGGCCCTATCGGGTTCCGCCGCGGGCTCGTGTTGTAAAACTCATAGTCATACCAGTCGCTGACCCATTCCCAGGCGTTTCCTGCCATGTCATAGATGCCATAGGGACTCTTGCCTTCCTCGAATGACCCAACCGGGACCAGCGACAGATGGTTGTTCCATTCCTTTCTGCCGTAATTCGCGTGGAGCCGCGTGGGCGCTTCGTTGCCCCAGGGATAGATGCGCCCGTCCGCCCCCCGTGCGGCCTTCTCCCACTCCGCTTCTGTCGGCAATCGTTTGCCGGCCCATTTGCAGAACTTGACCGCGTCCTCCCAATCCACGTTTACCACCGGACGTTTCTGATGTTGGGGTTGATCCATAATACTCCAGTCCGGCGGCTCATCCATGTCCGTCACCTCCAAGTACTTGGCGTACTGCCCTACCGTCACCTCATACTTGTCCATATAGAAGGCATTGAGATACACCTGATGCACGGGTTTTTCATCTTCTGCCATATTGCTTCCCATCGTGAACTCCCCTGCCGGCACCAGCGCCATCGGCATGTCTTGCGTATCAGCCTGCCCCGTTCCTCCCGCCGATCCGTCTGATTTCGCCTTGTTCGATACGGCAACCGATCGCTGTCGTGGAAGTTTCGCCTGCAGCTGTTGGTAAAGGGCCTGTTGCTCATGGTTGAGACCCAGTTCGTTGGCGCTGTCCAGAGTGTCCTCTGCCTGCTTCATCTTGTCGGGGAAAGCCTTCCCACCGGCAAGCAGGCCCTTCGCCTCGTCCAGCAACCGCCACGCCGTCACTTCGTCCAGCAACCGCCACGTTGTCGTTTTGTGTAGACGTGGCTTCGTCGACCCGGTCGCCGAGGATTTGGCATCCAGCTGTAACGCGGTTGCGTAATGTTCTTCCGCGCAGGTCCAGGCTTTTACGTTCCGACAGGCCTCGGCCAGGTTGAAATGCGCCTGCGTGTTCGACGGGTCTTTCGTCAGTCCGGCTTCCAGCGCCGCGCGCGCTGCTGCATACTGTTTTTGCTTCAGCAGATCCCCCCCCTTGGCAAACTCCTGCTCTCCGGCGCCAGCTGCGCGACCGGCCAAGGATTGCGCGACCATCCCCGGACATATGAAGAGACACGACAAGACCAGCATTCTCACCATCTGTCTCATAGAAGCTCTCCTCCCGATTGTGATCTCACCGTGAACTCAGCTTCGATGCTGGAGCAGACCAAACGCCATGACAGGCCGAGCGAGCTTACCAGAAAGCGAAGACGGGGTCATAGGTTGAATGGTTCCCCTATCGACAACGATGCCGGTCTCATCGCGTCACTTGGCAATGGTCCGCACGTAGGCCAGCACGTCTCTGCTTTCTTTTTCCGAAAGGCGGGTCTTCCAAGGCGGCATATTCGGCTTGCCCTCATGGATAGACTTAATCAGTTCGGCATCGGATTTCTTTCTGGTCGACGGCGATGTGAGATTAGCCGGATCCGGTCCGCGAAAAAAGCTGTACCCATCCCCTCCGCCCTCAGGCCCATGACAACCGGTGCAGTGCCTGACAAAAAGGGCCTTGCCACGCGCCGCATCGCCGCTTTGCACCCCCGGTTCGGCTCGTCCTTGCACCACAGCCCCGAATAGAAGACCGCTCACAAACCCGACTGTTACCATCTTAAACATCCAGCTCCGCTTCATAAAATCCCCCCCCCCGTTCGTGTGCCCTGCCGTCTACAGACGATCGCCCTACCTTCGATTGGACAGATCGAGCCTCCAGATCACTCTTCCGGTTGTCGATTGATCGCCGCCTTGATGGCCACGAATCGCCAGACCCCGACCCCCATGAACAAAGCGCCAAAGACCAGCGAGACCACACCCAGCGCGTGAAATCCGATCCCCTCCAGCCACCACAGAGCTGGAATTCCAGCGGCAAAAAACCCCAGCGCAGTTCTGATGTACGACAACAATGTGCGCTCGTTGGCCAATTCGGTCCGTTGCCGGGCCAGCCGATCCCGCACAAGAGTGTCCGATTGCTCAGGCATAGAAGATCTCCGATTTCTCGCCGGAACGATACTCCATCGGATAGTGAAGCTCAACAGACGTACGCGCTTCCCCCCTTCAATGCCAACCAAGCAAGGGAGTGAGGAGCTTTCGACTACAGCCATCGATCGACCACCTTAATGTTCCCTCCAAGCCTGCTTGTTATTCTCCCGGGAGGGTGGCCTGGTCGATCCTCGATTGCGCGCGTCGAACGAGCACATTCTTATCGTGCGCGTTCCGCGAGCAAGAAGGACGGTCTGGCTGCCCCCTCCCTCCCCCTGCTAGTTAGTGGAGAAGACATAGGTGCTCACCTCGACCATCTCTTCCGTTTCGCCTCGGGGCCACAGAACCTGAATC
>JACAFD010000119.1 GCA_013388555.1 Nitrospirota bacterium
CCGTGGCCATGCAGTGCATGTTGGGTGAATCGTGAGGGGGAAGCAATCGGGGGCTCCCGGACGGGCGCATGGGCCACAGGCGAGGAATTGTCAGCGAGCTGCGGGGCGGGTCGGAGTGGATCAGTTTAAAATGAAGTCGTAGTGATTGCGGACCACACATTCACCGCACACAATGCAGTAATAGTTGTCCGCCGAGTGGCCGAGGGAAGCCCCTTCCAATTCCAGGTAGCGATGTTCACAGGGGAAAGGAGCCGCCCGTTGTCCCCACTTCACTCTAAGGGCGGCAGCGCGTACTATTGTCATGATTCATCATACCAGCCATTCGATTCCTCGCGCTGCCTTCTTTGTATATTTTCGCTGAGGTGGGCCAGAGGAATGCCCTGTTGACCGAGGAGGCCGTATCCCTTTCGGATAGACATCGGCTATGAATCGATCTTAATCATCCCGACCTCGGTCTCTCCCCTCATGTCTCCCCCCACCTCGATCATGGTCGTCTAGGATCTCCTTGAGCAAGTCTCGGCTATTGTTTCCGCCTGACTGGCCGGGAGCCAGTGTCATGATCGTCGGAACTTGCACGGCGGGCAGGGCGGGAAGCGGCGACGTGACGGGGCCGCTGAACTCCTGGTCCCGATCATTGCCCTGGTGTTTCTGCCGTCCGCCCTTATCATTGTCGTCGAACGCGTCCTTAAGGATGTCTCGATTGTTGACTCCGCCCAAGTGGCCAGCACCCCCTCTCGTCATCGTGGAGACCTGCACGGCAGGCAGGGTGGGAAGCGGCGACGTGACGGGGCCGCTGAACTCCTGGTCCCGATCATTGCCCTGGTGTTTCTGCCGTCCGCCCTTATCATCGTCGTCGAACGCGTCCTTGAGAACGTCTCGATTAGTGACTCCCCTCGACTGCCCGGAAGCCCGCGTCGCCATCGATGCAGCGTGAACGGCTGGGAGCATGGGGATCGGTGAGGTCACGGGGCCGCTGTACTCCCGGTTATGGTCATTGCCCTTGTATTTATGCTTCCCACCGCGCTTGTCATCGTCGTCGAACCCCTCTTTGAGGACCTGGCGATTGGGCCCTCTGGGGTTGAGAACCGGTCTCGCAACCGGAGGGATCGCCACGGGAGGCAACGTCGGAACCGTGGAGGTCACGCCTGGAGACGGGGCAGGCGCCACGGGGCTGCTGGGGGAGGGTTGACGCCCAGGGGCTAGGCCGTTCGGCGTGCCTGACTGTGGGGGAGGAATGGTGGGCACACTCAAACTGGTGGCCACGATTGTCCCATTGAGATCCGAACCGGTGGCCGTGGCTGACTGATCACCAACCGGACCCGGTGTGCTCATTAGACGCGCAACCTCTACGGCATGAGTGATATGGACGTTGACGAGACGCTGTGTGAGCGGAGCCGGTGTCCCCTGCCGCCGGTCAGTGTCCGTCAGTCCTACGCCGTTGGCGGACTGTTTGGGAAGTTCGGTCATCTGCTCGACCATGCCGCCGGCAATGCGAGCTTGGAAGCCAGCCTCTACCATGTGCGATTGTCCGGACGATGTGACGGGTTCGATTCCCGACTCTCCCTCAAGCACCCGAACAGTTTCTAATGACGCGGGGCTAAGAGGAGCCTCGGCTTTTGAAAATACCGACGCCACGCGGGAGAGGACAGATGGGGGCGGAGAAAAAACATCCACTTCAAGAATTCCTCCGCGTGTGTAGACATGGGATGACGGAGTCTGCACGGTCACCATATCGTTCGGATCCCCGTGATAGGCAAGCGCCACGCGCACACTCCCCCCGCTCAGGGCAATCTCCGTCTGCCCTGCCTTCGACTCGTGAATCAGGACCGTTGACTGTGGGCGTATGAGAATCAGCGTGCGCCGGGCCCACAGGATTTCCAGGGTACCATCTGGGCCGGTGTGCAATTCCTCGGCGAGGCTCACCGTGTTGCCAAGAGCAAGATCTCGGGTTGTGCCATTGAGTGATCCCAGCAACGGGCCACCTGCCAGACTGGTGATCACTCCGGTCGCGGCTCTCTCTCCGGCTATCTGTGCTCCATCGCGTCCAGCAGCCTCCAGCGATGGGCTGGCTACCAGACAGAGCAGGGCAACCATGGCACTACTGATTCTCAGGATGGCGGTCATAGGTCACCTATGGGAGCAGTGAAAGTGAGTGTTCTGGCATATTCACACTACTTCTATACCAAGCCGTGAGCCTCCGTGACTGGGAAGAACCTCAGTCGGCGAGGCGAAAAACCCTGCACTGCTGGGGGAGGATCTTTACGGGGCCGGACTAGCGTTTTCCCCAGTTTTTCGTGATCCCCTCACGGGCTATGGTGTGCTATCGGAGAGGTGCGAGAGCGGCTTAATCGTCGCAGTCAGGAAGACTGTCGCCTGGGTATCCAGCCGTAGGTTCGAATCCTACCCTCTCCGCCAATCAATCCGAAGATATCAGACGCCGACATGCCCTCGGTCCCATCGTCTAACGTGTGAGGACGCCGGCCTTCAAGTCGGAAACATGGGTTCAACTCCCATTGGGACCACCAGATGATTTTCTTAAAGGCGCCGTACCCAAGTGCGAAGGGCACAGCTTGCAACGCTGTGATCAGCGGTTCAACTCCGCTCGGCGCCTCCAACCGGCACGATCCAAACACACCCTGGAAATTGGGATGACTTCCGCCACTCCCACGGCGGGACTGGCTGCGGATCGGCTCCCTATCCTCCATTTCGCATCCTTATCCCATCTTCCGATTGCACAAGCTCCCTCCGACCGCTAGACTTCTTCGACACCAGTGTCTCAGGCAAGAGGTCTTAGAATCACCGATTTTCATTTCGAGAATGGGAGATAACGATGTTTGAATGGCTTGCACATCCCGACGCGTGGATCGCGCTCGGGACCTTAACTGCGCTGGAAATTGTCCTAGGGATCGATAACATTATCTTTATTTCTGTGCTTGTGGGTCGTCTCCCTGAGAACCGGCGTGTCTATGCCAGAAGAGTCGGCCTTGGCCTTGCGCTGATTGCCCGCCTTGCCTTGTTGTTTTCGATTTCCTGGGTCATGGGACTGACCGAACCGTGGCTGACAGTGTTCAGCCATGCGATTTCCGGGCGTGATTTTATTCTGGTCGCGGGCGGAATGTTTTTGCTCGCTAAAGCAACGCATGAAATCCATAACAGTCTGGAAGGGAGCGAAGAGAGCAATGCGACCGTAGGCGCGGCAAGCTTGGGCATGGTCCTGATCCAGATTGCGTTGCTGGATGTCGTGTTTTCACTGGATTCTGTGATCACCGCGGTCGGTCTGGTTGAACAGGTGTCTATTATGGCAGTCGCCATTATCCTGGCGGTTGTCGTCATGTTGGTGGCGGCGAAGTCCATCGGGGATTTTGTAGATGAGCATCCGACGATCAAAATGCTCGCTTTGTCGTTTCTGATTCTCGTTGGGGTGACCCTCATGGTGGAAGGATTCGACGTGCACGTGCCAAAAGGTTATATCTATTTTTCCATGGGGTTTTCTGTCGGCGTGGAGATGCTCAACATTCGTATGCGCAGAAAACGGACGACACCGGTCAAACTGCACCGCCGCTATACAGAGAATCGAGGGTAGAAATAGTAGGCATATCGTGCCGGACAGTGCTGAGCAATATGGGTCGAGAACGGATCGATCTGTCTTTGGAAAATGCTGTTAGCAAACCGCGTCAGGGACGTAGAAATTTTGTTCTTAGAGGGAGGGCGAAGGGTGTGAGTTTCTTTCGTCGGCATTCTCCGTAGGGACACGGCGAGGGGAAATCTTCATTGAACAGGAGAAACAACGAGGCGAGAGGTTATTCGTTTTATTGAGCACGCGTGACTCGACAAACTCGAAGGACCTCTGCGACGCTCCAGGCTTGGGCAATGCATCCTCTCGGAAGGTAGGGGGGGGGTCACCATCAAAAATTTCGCTTATAGTGCCGATCCCCTGTTCGAGCAAATGGGCTCTAAATCCATCGAGCATGGTGCGGGCTACGGTGATCTCGGGATAGACCTTTAGCCATGCGTCAATAAACGGTCCGATCAACCAGACCCATACTGTTCCTTGATGATACGCCGCATCCCTCGCACGAAGATTCCCAAAATATCTTGGTTGGTAGTTGTGATGCCCGATAGCCGTATAACTGGCCTGGCAACACTTCCGGTAGATAGGCATGCCATACCTGGTCCGTATATTCAGTGAAGCGGACACGCGCCGATTCCTTTTCAGCTTCCGGCGAATTGAATAAACAGAGCTCCACGTCTGTGGCATGCTCAGAAAAAATGGCAAAATTGACGCCTTTGCCGTCCCATGTGGCGCCAAGGGGATAGGATTGTCCAGGCCATTGTTTGATCGAGTACCCTGGTCCATTCATGGTCCGATTCCTTTTGGTCGTTGTCGGCTCATTATAAACCGAAACATCCCGCCCAAAACTTTTCGAGCGAGTCCCTTATACAGCACGACCCAAGGAAATCTATTCTTGCAATCGTGATGGGAGAGGTGCGGCCAG
>JACAFD010000189.1 GCA_013388555.1 Nitrospirota bacterium
AAATAGGACCGACTCTTACCTCATGACACTATGGACAAGGACAGGATACAGCGCAAGTTTCAACGCGGTCAAGGCGGGACTGGCATTAGATAGCTTTTCTGAAATATTCGACCGTGCGCCTGAGAGCGTCCTCGAGTTCTACCAGAGGTTCCCATTTCAGGAGACTGCGCGCCCGACTGATATCGGGACGTCTGACTTTTGGGTCATCGGCAGGCAGCGGATGATAGGTGATGTGGCTCGATGAGCCGGTGAGCTCCAATATTAATTTCGCAATCTCCAAAACCGTAAGCTCACGAGGGTTTCCAAGATTTACTGGGTCGTGCATGCTGAACTCGTCGGCACCTTCATTCCTTGTAACGAGGAACTTACGATCTGTCCGTTGCTCAACCGTTTTGTCTGAGCCTAGAAAAAGCAATTCCGTGATACCACGGACCAGGTCATCCACGTAACAAAAACTTCTGGTCTGAGACCCATCGCCGAAGACACTCAATGGCTTCCCCTGGAGCGCCTGGACAATGAAATTCGACACAACACGTCCGTCGTTCGGACGCATGTGTGGCCCAAACGTATTGAAAATGCGCACGATCCTCGTATCGACTGCATGATAGCGGTGATAGGCCATCGTAAGGGCTTCGGCAAAACGCTTGGCCTCGTCGTACACGCCCCGTGGACTGATGGGATTGACATTCCCCCAGTAGGATTCAGGCTGAGGACTCACAAGCGGATCCCCATAGACTTCCGACGTGCTGGCCAAAAGAAACCTCGCACCCTTCGCCTTGGCTAGACCAAGAGCCTTATGCGTACCCAGGGCGCCGACCTTCAGCGTGGCAATAGGAAATTCAAGGTAGTCCTGCGGACTCGCGGGTGATGCAAAGTGCATGACCGCTTCCAGGGGACCTTCAATATGCAGATAGTCGCACACATTGTATTTGACAAACGAAAATCGTTCGTGCCCGAGCAAATGGGCGATATTCTCAACCCGTCCGGTGATGAGGTTGTCCATGCAGATCACGGAATGCCCAGACTGCAGCAGCAGAGTAGAAAGGTGACTTCCGAGAAACCCGGCTCCGCCTGTTACAAGAATACGCATAGGATGATTCTACTTTTACGCTTATCGATGAGCGAATGCCACGAAATTTATAGGATGCAGACGAGAAATGCCGGCAGGAGTTACGGACTCACAGATTGAGTGCGGGGAAGGGGGGAGGGAATGGGTGGAGCCTGGCATTGGACGCCAGTCCCTCAACAATCGTAGCGGAGAGATATTCCAGCTTGACTGTATTGGGCCGCACCAGCCAACCGTTCTGATGGAAACGGTTTCGCCTGTTAAGAAAGGCGCTGTTCCTGACGGGTGCTACAGACGCCAGTACCTGAGTGCCTTCGGAAGTTGTGCCGGATCGAGCAGGCTCTTCACATCAATAACCACTCCATCCTGCTGATTTCGAAGAGGCTTGAGCAATTCCTGCAGGCCCATCTCCGTATACGTGCGGTGAGCCACCGCAATAACCAGTCCATCGACGTTCTTCAGATCGTTCCACTGCTGCAAATGGATGCCGTATTCGGCGACTGCCTCCTCCGGTTCTGCGATCGGATCATGCACCGACACCTGAACCCCGTACTCGCGCAGTTCCTGAATGATTTCAGGCACTTTACTATTGCGAAGATCCGGCACATTCTCCTTGAACGTGAGACCTAAGACTGCCACCTTGAGATCCTTGACAGGGCGGGCAAGCTGGCTGAGCTGCTTCATCGTTTGTTCCGCGACAAACTTTCCCATGCCGTTATTGATCCGCCGACCAGCCAGAATGACCTGCGGATGGTATCCAACCGATTCTGCCTTCGCGGTGAGATAATAGGGGTCTACACCGATACAATGTCCACCGACTAACCCGGGGAAGAATTTCAGAAAGTTCCACTTCGTGCCCGCAGCTTCAAGGACCGACTTGGTATCGATTCCCAGACGATGAAAGATGAGAGCCAACTCGTTCATCAAGGCGATGTTCAGATCGCGCTGTGTGTTCTCGATCACCTTGGCTGCTTCTGCGACTTTTATGCTTGAAGCCCGATGGACCCCCGCCTTCACGATGAGCCCGTAGGTATTCGCAACGATTTCGAGCGATTCCGCGTCCTGAGCCGAAACGACTTTAACGATCTTCTCGAGTGTATGTTCCTTATCCCCAGGATTGATACGTTCGGGCGAGTATCCAACCTTGAAGTCCACTCCTGCTTTGAGGCCGGAAAGCTTCTCCAGAATGGGGAGGCAAATCTCCTCTGTGACTCCCGGGTATACCGTGGACTCATAGACAACGATCGTTCCAGGCGACAGATGTTTGCCGATCAATTCCGAGGACATTCGCAGGGCTTTGAGATCGGGCTGGAGTGCTTCATTGATCGGAGTCGGAACGGCTACGATGATGAAGTCTGCTGCCTTGAGATCGGTCGGCTCCGATGTATACTCCACCTGACAGGCTTTAAGATCAGCGGCCGACACTTCCCCTGTTCGGTCAAAGCCCCGTAACAGCTCGTCGATCTTCGTTTTATTGATATCGAACCCGATGGTCTTACCGCGTTTGCCGAATGCAACGGCGATAGGAAGACCCACGTAACCAAGTCCAACAACCGCAACCCTTCGTTCACTCTCTTTCTTGTGAGCCATAACTTCCCTCCTTAGGCTGTTGGAAGAATGGCAGAAACTTGGGATTTCGTCAATAAATGGTGTGCATTCTGCCTTGGAACATTTTCATGTTGGCAACTCATGCCGAACAACACTTTCTCATTTCATTTCTCAGGCGCATCGGTCATCCGTATTTCAGTACGCAGTCCATCGGATGCACCCACAGGCGCCGGATCTGCACGAGCAACACATCAGCCACTGACCGGACATCCTAAAGGAAGACACCGAGAGGTTGGGATCAATGCAATTCCGCCTGAAGGACGGCGGCGTTCCAAGGTGCACGTGGGGACACAGAGTTGGTCCCGGAGTTGTCGTTGTCTAAGGTGGCCAGCACTGAACATTAGCGCATACACGTCAGTCATCTCACAGTAATCGGCGGTGGTGCCTAACAGCGTGGCTCGACAGACGCTTAATGTGCGGCAGTGTATGCTTGGGACTTACAAGGTGGTGTGTCGAGCTGCACAAACAGTATCCGACCATCCATGAAATGTTGTGGGCGGATAGCTCAAGCTCTTGCTTTGACAAATTGATTCGAAATTTAGGATTCGATTGACCTTATGCACCGATCAAGGCATTGCTCTTGCTAGGATCCCCCTTGACAGGGCATATCCGAATCATGACGCACTATGTCGGATCATCCACCCTTCCTGAGGGATGCATGAAATACGGATCAAGTTGATACGTGCAGTAACGGGTAATAAAATAGTGCTACGCCAGCCGGCTGCGAGAATAAGGTGAACCATAGATGTACCCCAACCCTACTCCCCTTTTTGAGCGGGTGGCCGTTCACCGAGGAGACTTATCGGATGCCACTGTCCACCAGACGAGGCCTTGGCGACGCCTCCACCTGCTCAAACATGCGTCTGAGGGCCATTTGAGGGAGAAAACGGGCCGCCTAATGGATTCCGTTTAGAAGGAGATCTCTGCCATGAACAAGCTGGCCGGCCACAAGGCAAACACGGTTGCACTGATGGGTCAATGGTCTTTTTTGTTAATCCTCGGCCTAACATCGCTCTTCGCAGAGACTATATTCGCCGAACCGGCACAGGCACACCCGTTCCTAAACTCTGCCGAGCCGCAATGCAACGGTAACGATCCGACAATCCTGATGTGCGACGACTATGAGGACGGGTCATGGTTTGTGACGAACGCTGATACCGCAGGCGGTAGCAACAATCCGGTGAACCAAGGCTGGGCAGGAACGATCTATGCGACCGACCCGCTAAAACAGAATTTCGCTCGCTGTGGAGGCCAAGGCGCGGTTGGAACAAACTGTACGGCAACGACGGCGTATCGGAATCAATCCGGTAAGGGCGGGCAAGCCTGGCATCGCTTGGGGCCGCAGACTGCGACCAACTATATGAACATCTACCACCGTGAATATCTTAAATTTTCTCCTGGCTACAAGTTCGGTCATGAGAAATGGACGTTCTATGAAGATGGCTCGACGCAACACGGCCTGACGCAGACGCCCTTCGGCTCCGATATGTTCGACTGGGCTCAGCAACAAGGAGGCGGTTGCCCGGGTCAGCGGTGCGCACAGAACCAAGGCAAGGACCTGCACATGATTCCCGGCCACTGGTACTACATGGAAACGCACCTCGACCTCGCAAACGGCCTGGTCGAGTTCTGGCAGGATGACTGTGGAACGAACGGTTTGGGATGCAAGGGCCCTGGGACGTTGCGATTGCGGCACACGGGTCTCACCTGGTCGAACACGAGCAAAGGCTGCTGCAACTTCCATCAAGAAAACTGGTGCCCGGCGCCAGGGGGGGCCGGAGAATGCGCAGGTGAAGTCTATCGCGACCAAACAGTATGGGCAACCAGGCGAATCGGGCCGATGGGCGCACCTGGGGGCGATACCACAGCACCGGCCCCGGTGACCGGACTCATGGTTCTTCCGTGACATGGCGCTTGCAGCCCGGTCTTTTTCCCTGGTTCAAGACACTTCTGGATCTGGACCGCTGGCAGGCCTGAAGGACGCCAGCGCAGTTTGGGACAAGCCATCGTGATAGGCCTGCATCCATTGCGCTCTGATCTCCCCGCCTACTCCAGAAAGTAGCTGCAATCCTGATCGCAACACTACCAGACTGATGCCCAATGAATCTGTCCTGTGTCGCACTGGCTGAAGGGCAGACAGGTGACTGATTAGGAAACAGCGCCTGGTAGAAACAACCTGGGGCGGGAGATCCTACTCTGCATGCGCTGAGTTGTGAGGCATCTTGGCTTGCGTTGAACGACATCGATCGAAGCCTTCCCACTCATGTATCGTTTTAGCCAGATTCCCACTGACCACGGACGCAGCAAGTCGGTGGCCCTCCTTATTAAAATGTCCATCTCCTTGAATGTAGAGCTGCTGACCGGAATCATTGCTCCGAGTTCGGAACTCTGGAAGAAGATTGATCGCTTCAATATCTTCACGGCCCAGGATAGCCGCCAATGCCTCAACAGGTTTATCACGATTCAGATCACTTCCGTTTAACTGGTGGGTGGCAATCAAATCTAGGTATGATCGTTCGTCCACTTCATAGACAGTAGGAATGATGAACATGGCAAGCTTAAACCCATCTGCCCTTGCCAAACCCTTTGCTT
>JACAFD010000080.1 GCA_013388555.1 Nitrospirota bacterium
CTTCAGTCTTGGTCACCGGTCCAGGACATTTACGCCATGCGACACAGCCGGCTGGAATCGCGGTTGTTTCGATCTTAAGAGCAGATCGCTGATGATGTATAGCCCTAGGGTCAAGAATCGGAAGGAAGATGGCCTTGCAGTTATCAACCATCATCTATTAGCCATACGCTCTTGGGTATGTATTCATGCATCGCGAAGATGAACATCTTTGTGGCAATGGCCATGTCACGACGGCGCGGGCGCGGCATATTCCTGTGATTGGTGTCGGTGGGCCGGTGGGGTCTGGAAAGACCGCGCTTGTCGAAGCCCTCTGCCTCCGTCTACGCGATTCCGTGAGTTTGGCGGTGGTCACTAATGACATCTTTACCAAGGAGGATGCCGAGTTTCTCACGCGCCGGGGCGCGCTGCCGCAAGACCGCATTCTGGGCGTCGAAACCGGAGGCTGTCCGCATACGGCGATCCGTGAAGATGCCTCGCACAATCAGGAGGCCTTGGACGATTTGCTCAAACGCCATCCCGATGTCGAGCTGATGTTTGTCGAAAGCGGCGGGGACAACTTGGCCGCGACGTTCAGTCCTGAACTTGTGGGCAAAGTGATCTATGTCATCGATGTGGCAGCCGGCGATAAGATCCCGCGCAAAGGCGGGCCGGGAATTACCAGGTCCGATCTCCTCGTGATCAACAAAATCGATCTCGCACCGCATGTCGGAGCCGACTTGTCCGTCATGGATCGGGACAGCAAGCGGATGAGGGGCGACTTGCCCTATCTCTTTACGAACCTCAAAACAGGGCAGGGGCTCGACCAAGTCGTGGCTTGGGTCGAGTTGCTCTTGCCGCAGCGCGTGCATCGCCATTAATAGGATGCTGAAAAAGGCCGCCAGCGGCGTTCTCACCTCGAAAGCCTCCTCAACGTACCCCAGAGGGTACGCCTCCGGGGCTTTCTTCGGCTGCGGCCTTGCTGGACGGCCTTTTTGAGCATCCTGCACAGTGGTCTATTCGTGTCATTGACGTGCATGCCGTCGAAGTTCGGCTGGGCTGAAATGGTTTTACCGCAGCCCGTTACCTGAAAGGTGTTCGGTGAATTTCCCAACGAGCGATTCTTCTGTGATCGATACCGTCGGTCGGCGAGGGGCTCTGTCCTATGAGTTTGAGCGTGCTGGTCCACGCACAGTACTCACTGGCTCGTCCTGCACCAGTCCTTGGCATCACTTTCCTCCTTCCTATCTCGACGACAGCGGCTGCGCCAATACCTGGCTCGTGAATCCGTCCGGTGGTTTGGTCGGCGGCGATCATGTGTCGGTGGAGGCACAGCTCCATGCTGGGGCCCATGTGCTCATGACGAGTCCATCTGCGAATCGTGTCTATCGAAGTCTCTCTGAGCCGGTACTACAAGAAATTCGCCTTTCGGTTGGCCCTGACGCCAGGCTGGAATGGTTGCCCGAGGTCACAATCCCTTTTGCGGGGTCCCGCTTTCGTCAATCGATCCATGTGGATCTTGCGCCAGGCGCGACCATGATACTATGGGATGCCATGGCGTCCGGCCGGGTGGCCAAGCAGGAGCGCTGGGCCTTCGCATCGGTCGAGAACGAGATCTGCATCAGAACATCTCAGGGTAAGTCGGTTGTCGAACGGTATCGCCTGGCCCCTGGCCGATTGCCTGAATCTGTAGGCCTTGTCGGAAGCTGGGATTATCTGGCGTCGGTCTTTGTCATCGGCGATGAGGTCGGCGCCGATATCTGGAAACGTCTCGACATACTCATCGCTGCTATTCTGGAGCAGCGTCTGGGCCTGGTGCTGGGAGCGGTGTCAACCCCGGCAGCCCCTGGCCTGGTGGTCAAACTTGTCGCTCGGTCTGCGCCGGACCTTACGGTGACGCTGGAGGCAATCTGGGCGGCAGTTCGGAAAGAGCTGTGGGATATTCCGGTTCCGAATCTGCGGCGGTATTAGCTGGCGCCACTCACCGTGGCGCTGGCTCGCGAGACGAGCGGGAAAAGCGGGACGAGCGCGACTGGTTGGACGGGGAGATCTCAATATTTCCGGAACTTCGAGTCGCGCAATTCCCGCCTGTCTCGCTCGTCTCGCGTGGCTTTATGGTATAAAGCCTCATGCGTACCTTTCGAATCGCCATCGCGCAGATGAATCCGACGGTCGGTGACATCGCCGGGAACGTCCGCCGGATTACAGCCTGGCTCCGCGAGGCGAAGAAGGCGAAGGCCGACCTGGTTTCGTTCCCGGAGCTGGCGATCACCGGCTATCCGCCTGAAGACCTCCTATTAAAGCCACGGTTTGTGGCGGACAACCGCCGTGCGCTCCAGGAAATAATCCGCCATTGCCGGGGCCTTGCCGCGATTGTCGGCTATGTCAGCGAGCGCGATGGCATCGATCCCAAACAGGCTCGCTCGTCGGTGGTAACCGCCGGCGCGCATGACCTTTATAATGCGGCGGCGATCATCGCAGATCAGAAACTCATCACGACCTACTGCAAGTGGTACCTGCCGAACTACGGGGTATTTGATGAAAGCCGGTATTTTCATCCAGGCAGGCGGCTGCCTCTCATCCGCCTGCGGGGCACGGTGGTCGGGGTCAATATTTGTGAGGATATCTGGCTCCCGGAAGGTCCGACCGGTTTTCAGGCTGCAGCAGGGGGCGAGGTCGTCGTGAATATCAGCGCCTCGCCGTTTCATCTTGGGAAGAGCCTGGTGCGGGAGCAGATGTTGGCCACCCGCGCGAGGGAAAACGGAGTGGTGCTTGCCTACAGCAATGCAGTCGGCGGTCAGGATGAGCTGGTCTTCGACGGGGCGAGTGTGATTCTCGATCACCAGGGCGAGGTGATCGCGCGGGGGAAAGCCTTTGAAGAAGATTTAATCGTCGCAGACCTCAATATGGAAGCGGTCGCGAGGGCGAGACGAACCGGCAGGAAAAAGCCCTTGCCGCGACCGATTGCCTCTGCTGTGGAAGTCTATGCCCTGTCGCTTCCACCTGTTCACAAGAATCGAGCACGTTCGATTCCCGCGGTGGCATCAGCTCTGGACCAGCTGGAGGAAGTGTATTTGGCTCTCACGTTGGGCGTGCGCGACTACGTGAGGAAAAACGGATTCACTCGTGTTGTCATCGGCTTGAGCGGCGGAGTGGATTCGGCGCTGACCGCTGTGCTCGCCGTCGATGCGCTCGGCGCCGACAACGTGTCAGGTCTGTTCATGCCGTCGCCCTATACGTCGCGGGACAGTCACGAGGATGTTGCGCACTTGGGGACCAGACTTGGGATCTCGGTCCGTACGATTCCCATTACCACTCTGTTCGACCGCTATCGGCAGGCACTCGCGGAGACCTTCGAGGGGCGCCCGCCCGATACGACGGAAGAGAATCTCCAAGCCCGTATCAGGGGCAATCTCCTCATGGCCTTCTCCAATAAGTTCGGCCACCTGGTCCTGACTACCGGCAACAAGAGCGAGATGAGTGTCGGCTATGCCACGTTGTACGGGGATATGGCAGGCGGTTTTGCTGTGATCAAGGATGTGCCCAAGACGATGGTCTATGACCTGGCGCGGCTCCGAAACCTCCGCGGGACAGTCCCGGTAATTCCAAAACGGACATTAGATCGTCCGCCGACCGCCGAGCTGAGGCCCGACCAAAAGGATGAAGACTCGCTGCCGCTCTATGAGATACTCGATCCCATACTCCAAGCCTATGTC
>JACAFD010000081.1 GCA_013388555.1 Nitrospirota bacterium
CTCTAATAGGATGCTGAAAAAATCCGCCATCTTCGTTCTCGCGTCGCTCAGAGGCTCAACGAGAGTTTTCGGAAATCGGAAGCACTGGAGGGGCTTATCCGTTCGCCAACATCCATTCTAGGGGCGAACGGCCCCACGAAGTGCGGTACGTACCTCCTCGCCTCTTCGCTCGCTGCGGCCTTGCTGGACGGTCTTTTTGAGCATCCTGAGCGATTGTGACATCAGCGCCATGCTGTGAGATTTCAGCGGTGTCTTATGTATAAACTGAGTTTTTCCGCAGCCTGTTAGGCGCGGCACGTTATAGGGGGCTCTCTCGATGCCGGAACTACCGGAAGCAGAAGTCGTGGCCCGGCAACTCCGGACGCAGCTCCTCGGCGCCCAGCTCACCGAGTGTCTGATTGGAAGAGCGGATATTGTTCGGGAAGGGTTACCCACGCTCTCGTGGTATCACGGCGCAGTACTGGAAGATGTGGAACGATACGGCAAGAGCGTCGTGTTGGGGTTCAAAAAAAAGAATGAAACCAGATATGCCGTGGCGGAGCTGGGCATGACGGGCCTGCTTCTTTTTCGTACGACGCAAACGAAATATCCGCAGCATGTGCATGTCCGCATGTCGTTCACGGGTGGGCGTGAACCGGAGCTGCGCTATTGGAACCCCCGTCGTTTCGGACGGATGTCTTTGCTCGACCAGGCAGGACTTGACCGCTACCGTACTCGCCGCTTCGGAGTCGACCCCCTCACAGTGCCATGCGATAAGTTTGTCCACCTTCTTCAGAACAGGCGTGGGCGACTCAAGCCGCTCTTGATGCACCAGCAAGTGATTGCGGGAATTGGTAATATTTACGCGAACGAGATTCTCTTTCGCGCCAGGCTCCATCCGAACCGTGAGGTGAATCGACTGCGTGAGGCCACGATCGGTACACTCTATGCCACGATGCAGACGGTGCTTCGAGAAGCGATTTCTTGTGGGGGATCAAGCGTGAAGGATTTCTATGCGCCGGACGGCACGGAAGGGCAATACAAGCTCCGCCATCTTGTCTATGGCAAAGAAGGCCAACCCTGCCCCAACCGTTGCGGACGGATTATCCGCCGTCTTCAAAGTGAACGCAGCTCATTTTTTTGTCCTAACTGCCAGTCCAACCGTCTTCCAGGGTAATTTCTCACCGCGCGCATGCGAAGGGGCCTCAGGCGAGAGACGGTTAATACTAAACATTTTCATGTGCTTATGCTCTATTACACATGCCATTCCCGCCGATTAGGCCTTTTGAACCATTTTCAATTAGTCCCTCTGACAGCTTGAGTCGTCCGGCCGATTTCGTTAGAATCCTCCTCCTTTCCGATTGTTTTTCACCATTCTGTAAGGAGTGCGTCATGGCAAAGGTGCTCGAAGGTCCCGGGATGGGCCTGATGAAGAAATGGGGTATCACAGTCCCCCACTATGTCGTCGTCACCTCGGTCGACGAATTGACAAGGCTCGGTCAAGCCAACGAATGGCTTAAGAAATCCAAGCTGGTCGTCAAGGCCCATGAAGCGCTCGGTTCACGATTCAAACTCGGATTGGTAAAGGTCAATCTGGACCTTCCAGCCGCAGAAGCGGCAACCAAGGAGATGATCGGTCGCCTGGTGGGCAGCATCACCGTCTCGCAAGTGATCGTGTCTGAAATGATTCCGCACAAGGAGGAATATTATTGTGCGGTGAAATCGACTCGAGAAGGAACGGACGTCCTGGTCGCCAACTGCGGCGGCATCGAGGTCGAATCGAATTGGGATCGCGTGAAGCGCCTGGCTTTGGAAGTCGGGCAGCAGCCTGCAGCGGAGGCGTTCGAGAGGTTAGCGAAAGATGCCGGCTTTACCGGTTCGCTCGTCAAGAAAATGGCAGATTTTGCGGGCAAGATGTTTGCCTGTTTTGACAACGAGGATGCGCAGTATCTGGAAGTGAATCCTGTGGTTCTCCGCGAGCAGGATAGTGAACTGATCGCACTGGATGCAGTGACGCTGCTCGATGGCGACGCCAAGTTCCGGCACCCGGACTGGAATTTCGCGTTTGCCGCGGAGTTCGGCCGTGCCTATTCCAGGCACGAGATGGAGGTCATGGCGGTCGATTCGAAAATTAAAGGGTCGGTCAAATTTATCGAGATACCGGGCGGGGACACAGCGATGCTTCCGGCCGGCGGTGGCGCCAGCGTCTATTATTCCGACGCGGTCGTTGCGCGAGGCGGCAAGTTGGCCAATTATGCGGAATATTCAGGTGATCCACCGGACTGGGCGGTTGAGGTGCTGACGGATAAGGTCTGCTCGTTGCCCGGGATTAAAAACATCATCGTCGGCGGGGCGATTGCCAATTTCACCGACGTGAAGAAGACGTTCGGCGGCATCATCAACGGGTTCCGCAAGGCACAGTCCGAAGGGAAACTCAAGGGCGTCAAGATTTGGGTGCGGCGCGGTGGACCACGTGAAAAAGAGGGGCTCGATGCGATGCGCGCGCTCAAGAACGAAGGGTTCGACATCAACGTCTTTGACCGCAATACGCCGCTCACCGATATTGTGGATATGGCGCTACAGAAATAAGCGATCAGCTACCAGCTGTCAGCTACCAGCTGTCAGTTTTGGGTTCGCTGAAGGCTGACTGCTGAAAGCTTCACAGCCGGAGGAATTCATGAGCATCCTGGCAAACAAAGATACCTATGTGGTCATTCAGGGTGGTGTGGCAGGTGTGAATGCCGCGCGCCGGATGGCGGAATTCTGCTATCTGATAAAACGTTCACTAAATGTCCTGGCGTTCGTCTATCCTCCTGACGCCGGCAAGACGAATGAGATTCCCTATGGCAGCGGCTTAGTGGCCGTTCCCATTTATAAGACAATCGCCGAAGCCACCCACAATCATCCCCAGATCAATACAAGCCTTGTGTACATCGGGGCCGATCGCGCAATGAAAGGCGGCATGGAGGCGCTCGATGATTCCCATATCAAAGTCGTCTCGATGATTACCGAGGGTGTGCCTGAAAAGGACGCCAAGATTCTCGGCGCCCATGCCCGCAAACTCGGGAAGGTCTTCAATGGCCCGTCGTCGATCGGCATTGTCTCTGCCGGTTCCTGCCGGTTGGGCGTCATCGGAGGAGCCTTCGATAATCTTGTCCTGTCCAAGCTCTATCGCGAAGGTTCATTCGGTGTTATTACCAAGTCAGGCGGTCTCTCCAACGAAATTATCTGGATCTGCTCCCAGTTTGCCGACGGTATCACAACGGCAATCGGGATTGGCGGAGATGCCTATCCGGGAACAGACTATGTCAGCTATCTCGAAATGTTCGAGAATGATCCGCAAACAAAGGCCGTTGTCATTGTCGGAGAAATGGGCGGCGACCTCGAAGAGCGGGCGGCCGAATGGTATGGGGCCAAGAAGCGGCGCACGAAGTTGATTGCCGTCGTCTCCGGTTTCTGCCAGGAAAGTTTGCCGAAAGGTATGAAGTTCGGCCATGCCGGCGCGAAGGAGGGTCTGAAAGGCGAGGGATCGGCCCGTTCCAAGTCTGACGCTCTCAAGAAGGCCGGTGCGATCGTACCGGCCACGTTCGGTGCCTTGGGCCCTGCGATCAAGGAAGCCTACCAAGAGTTGTTGAAATCGGGCCAGGTCAAGGAACCGGTTGAACCGGCTGTCTTGCCGAAGCTGCCGAAGACGATTGAAGAGGCGATGAAGGCGGACGAAGTCATGGTGGCCCCGCTGATCCGCACGACGATCAGCGACGACCGCGGCGATGAGCCTTGTTATGACGGATACCCTGCCTCCGAACTGATCAATAAGGGCTACGAGATTCCCCATGTCGTCGGATTGCTCTGGGACAAGCGGCTGATCTCCAAACAGGAGGCTGAAATCATCAAGCGCATCATGATGCTCTCTGCCGACCATGGCCCCTGCGTCAGTGGGGCACTGGGGACGATCATCGCGGCCTGTGCAGGGATCGGGATGTCTCAGTCTGTTGCAGCAGGGCTCATCATGATCGGTCCCCGCTTCGGTGGCGCCGTGACCGATGCAGGCCGCTACTTCAAATATGCGGTCGACAACAAGTTGTCAGTCGATGACTTCCTCGCCTATATGAAGAAAAACGTCGGGCCGGTACCGGGGATCGGTCATCGAGTCAAGAGCCTGCGCAATCCGGACAAGCGTGTGAAGGAGTTGGTCGGGTACGTGAAAAGTTTGAACATCAAGACTCCCTGCCTGGACTTTGCGCTCGCAGTGGAAAAGGTCACCTCGGTGAAGAAGGATAACCTGATTCTGAACGTGGATGGCACGATGGCGGCGGTGCTTGTCGATATTGGATTCCCGGTCGATAGCTTGAACGGTTTCTTCATTCTCTCCCGCACGATCGGATTGATCGGGCATTGGGTGGATCAGAAGCGCCAGGACAGCCGGTTGATCCGGCTGTTCGACTATCTGGTGAATTATGCGGCCCCTAAAAGGCGGGAAGTCCCGCCGCTGAAATAGCTATCAGCCATCAGCGCTCAGCTCATGCTGGCTGCGGTAAGCTGACGGCTTTGAGCGTTCAAGGAGAACAATCATGTCGATAGATCTTGCGAAAAATCTCTATGAGAAAATGCCGGATGTGCTCGCGAAGGCCAGAAAGAAGTTCGGCCGTGGTCTGACCCTGTCGGAAAAGGTGTTGGTTTCACATGCCGATAATTTCGAGACCCAGACTTGGGAGCGCGGCAAGGCGATGTTGGCTCTGCGCCCGGATCGTGTAGCGATGCAGGATGCAACGGCTCAGATGGCGATGTTGCAGTTCATGCAGGCCAACAAGCAAAAAGCGGCTGTGCCGAGTACCATCCATTGCGACCACTTGATCCGTGCCGAGATGGGTTCTGAGAAGGACCTGCTCCGTGCGGTGGACGAGAACAAGGAGGTCTATAACTTTCTTGCCTCGGCGGCTAAGAAGTACGGCATTGGATTTTGGAAGCCGGGAGCGGGGATCATTCACCAAGTCGTGCTGGAAAACTACGCGTTCCCCGGCAGCTTGATCATCGGGACCGACTCACATACGCCGAACGGCGGTGGACTGGGGGGCTTGGCGATTGGTGTTGGCGGCGCCGATGCCGGAGAAGTGATGGCCGGTCTGCCATGGGAAGTGCTCCATCCTAAACTGATCGGCATCCATCTAACTGGCAAGTTGAGCGGCTGGGCCTCACCAAAGGATGTGATTCTCTATCTCTGCGGCTTGCTCACGGTGAAGGGTGGGACGAACAAGATCGTCGAATACTTTGGGCCAGGCGCTGAAACGATCAGCGCGACTGGTAAAGGGACGATCTGCAACATGGGCGCAGAACTGGGCGCCACGACCTCGGTGTTTCCCTTCGACCAGAAGATGGTCGCCTATTTGAACATTACTGATCGGGCCGATCTGGCGAACCTTGCGATTGCCAACAAATCATTGCTGGTGGCGGACCCTGAGGTCCTCCAGTCACCGGAAAAATACTACGACCAGATCGTCGAGGTCGATCTGTCGAAGCTCGAACCCCATGTCGTCGGGCCCCACACGCCGGATCTCGCTCGACCCATTTCCAAGCTGGCAGCAGAAGCCAAGGAGAAGGGGTATCCGGTCGAACTTAAGGCGGCGCTCATTGGAAGCTGCACCAATTCATCCTATGAAGACATCAGCCGATCGGCCCACGTCGCTCAGCAAGGGTTGAAGGCCGGGCTCAAAGCAAAAACCTCGTTCCTGGTGTCCCCTGGCTCCGAGCGTATTTATCACACGATGAAGCGCGACGGGTTCTTGGATACATTTGAAAAGTTGGGCGGCACGGTGCTGTCTAATTCTTGTGGTCCCTGCATCGGACAGTGGAAGCGTGCTGATGGGGTGAAGGGGAAAGCGGACTCGATCGTCAGTTCCTTTAACCGTAATTTTCCAGGCCGCAACGACGGCATCAACGAAACCCTGTCATTTCTCGCGAGCCCTGAAGTCGTGACGGCCTATGCCATCACGGGGGATCTTGGCTTTGATCCTGTGAATCAGATGCTGAAAGGAGCGGACGGGAAGGAATTCAAGTTCCTGCCGCCGGTGGGTGAAGAGCTTCCAGCCAAGGGGTTTGCGAAGGGAGAGGAAGGGTTTGTTGCGCCGGCAGCCAGCGGCGAGGGTTTGACCGTCGAGGTTCCACCGACCAGCGAACGACTGCAACTATTGCAGCCCTTTCCTCGTTGGGACGGCAAGGATTTCGAAAAACTCCCGCTCTTGATTAAAACCAAGGGTAAGACAACGACAGACCATATTTCTCCGGCCGGCCCGTGGTTGAAGTTTCGAGGCCATCTCGACAAGATCAGCGACAATATGTTCCTGGGGGCCAACAATGCGTTTTCATCCGAGCCAGGCAAGGGTACGGATGTGCTGACGGGGGAAACGGGGCTGACCATCGCGCAGATTGCCCGCCGTTATAAAGCGAAGGGTATCGGGTCGGTTGTCGTCGGCGATGAGAACTACGGGGAGGGCAGTAGCCGTGAGCATGCGGCCATGTCGCCCAGGTTCCTCAATGTGCGGGTTGTCATCACGAAGAGCTTTGCGCGCATTCATGAGACCAATTTGAAGAAGCAGGGAATCTTGGCGTTGACCTTTGCTGACCCGAAGGATTACGAGAAGATCGAGCAGCAGGATCGCATCAGCGTGACAGGGCTAAATAGTCTGGCTCCTGGCAAACCGGTGCAAGTGACCATCCATAAGCCGGATGGTACGTCACTCACCATTCAGGCGAACCACAGCATCACCGAGCAACAGATTGCGTGGTTCAAGGCCGGTTCAGCGTTGAACGCGTTGAACTAACAAGGAGTTAGGAGAGAATAGCCATGACGACTAAAGCGGACAAAATTATCTACACGAAGACCGATGAAGCTCCAATGTTGGCGACCTATTCGTTTCTGCCGATCATCAATGCTTTCAGTAAGGCAGCCGGTGTCGCAGTTGAATTGCGCGATATCTCATTGGCCGGGCGCATTCTCGCGGTGTTACCCGATTACCTGACCCCGGAACAGAAGCAGGCGGATGCGCTCTCCGAATTGGGCGAGCTGGCCAAGACTCCGGAAGCCAATATCATCAAGCTGCCGAACATCAGCGCGTCGCTGCCTCAGCTCCAAGAGACTGTCAAGGAACTGCAAAGTCAGGGCTATAAGCTTCCCGACTACCCTGAGAATCCGAAAGACGACAAAGAGAAGGACATCAAGAATCGTTACGACAAGGTCAAAGGCAGTGCCGTCAACCCGGTGCTGCGCGAAGGCAATTCCGATCGCCGAGCGCCGCTCTCGGTGAAGGCCCATACGAGGAAGCATCCGCATAAAATGGGAGCCTGGAGTCCCGATTCCAAGACGCATGTCAGCCATATGAAGGGCGGAGATTTCCGATCCAACGAAAAATCCATGACGACGACTGCGGCGACCGATGCGAAGATCGAGTTCGTCGGTCAGGACGGCAAGACGACCGTGCTCAAGCCGAAAGTGACGCTGCAGGCCAATGAAATCATCGATGCCACGTTCATGAGCAAGCGGGCCCTGCGGCAGTTTCTGGAGGAACAGATTGAAGATGCCAAGAAGCAGGGCGTACTGTTCTCACTCCATATGAAAGCCACCATGATGAAGGTCTCGGATCCCAAGATCTTCGGTCATGCCGTAACGGTCTATTATAAGGATGTCTTCGAGAAGCATGGCGAGACGCTCAAGAAGCTTGGCGTGGATCCGGACAACGGGATCGGCGACCTCTACACGAAGATCAAGGCCTTGCCTGATGATCAGCGCAAGGCGATTGAGGCAGATGTCCAGGCTGTGTACCAGAAACGGCCTCCCATGGCGATGGTGAACTCCGACAAGGGGATCACCAACCTGCATGTGCCCAGCGACATCATCATCGATGCCTCCATGCCTCCGGTCATTCGCGACTCGGGAAAGATGTGGGGTCCTGACGGCAAGGCGCATGACGCGAAGTGTGTGATTCCAGATTCCAGTTACGCGCCGGTCTATCAAGAGGTGGTGAGTTTCTGCAAGAAGCACGGTGCGCTCGATCCGAAGACGATGGGCAGCGTGCCCAACGTCGGTCTCATGGCACAGGCGGCTGAGGAATACGGTTCGCACGACAAGACCTTCAAGTCCCCTGGGAACGGCACGATCCGTGTGGTGGATGCCTCAGGAAAGACGTTGCTGGAACACCAGGTCGAAGAAGGGGATATCTGGCGCATGTGTCAGGTGAAGGATGCGCCGATCAGGGACTGGGTCAAGCTGGCGGTGAATCGCGCAAAGGCCACTGGAGCCCCGGCGATATTCTGGTTGGATAAGAATCGGGCGCACGATGCCCAATTGCTCGCGAAGGTCGAGCGTTACCTGAAAGATCACGATACAAACGGTCTCGACATCCGGATTATGACACCCGCTGATGCCACGCGCCTCTCGTTGGAGCGAATCAAAGAAGGGAAAGACACGATCTCAGTGACGGGGAATGTGTTGCGGGACTATCTGACGGATCTGTTCCCCATTCTCGAAATCGGGACCAGTGCCAAGATGCTCTCGATCGTTCCCTTGCTCAACGGCGGCGGCCTCTTCGAAACCGGCGCGGGCGGTTCGGCCCCCAAGCATGTGCAGCAGTTCCAGGAGGAAGGCTATCTGCGGTGGGATTCGCTGGGCGAATTTCTGGCCCTTGCAGCCTCGCTAGAGCATCTCGCCAAGGTGGGGAATAATCAAGCGGCAAAAATTTTGGCCGACACGCTCGATCAGGCCAATGCGAAGTTCCTGGAGAGCAATAAGTCGCCGGCCCGCAAGGTGGGGGAAATCGACAACCGCGGCAGCCATTTCTATTTGGCTCTGTACTGGGCACAGGCCTTGGCCCAGCAGACGCACGATAAAAATTTGCAAGCGCGGTTTGTGAAAATTGCCAAAGAGCTCGAACAGAATGAAGCCAAGATTTCTGCCGAGTTGCTCGCGGCGCAGGGCAAGCCACAGGATGTCGGCGGGTACTATCACCCCAATGATGCGAAGGCGTCCAACGCCATGCGTCCGAGCCCGACCTTGAATGCGATCGTGGATGCGATTGCGTAGAGACCGTTAGGGGTAAGGCGTGAGGCGTGAAGGGATGGTTTGATGAACCCCTTACGTCTCACGTTTCACGCCTCACGGAGGAAATAATGGCACAAGAAGACAACAACGTTATCGATCAGCCGGAAGTCATCCGGCACAAGATGGTTACCATCGAGATCGCCGGTAAGAAGTACGAGGTGCCGGAGGGAATCACGATCATTAAGGCTTTGTGGTACTCGGGGCAGGAAGTCGTCCGCGGGGCCGGCTGTCTTGGGGGGTTCTGCGGGGCTTGCGCAGCCTATTATCGGACCAAGGACGATCCGAAAGTACGAACCTGCCTGGCCTGCCAAATGGCGGTGCAGGACGGTATGTCGATCACGATGATGCCCCCGTTTCCAGCTCGAAAGGCCACCTACGACATTCAGGCACTCGACAATCCGAAACAAGACCTCTTCAATCTCTACCCTGAGGCGCCGCTCTGCCGGAATTGCAATGCCTGCACCGAAGCTTGCCCGCAGCAGATTGATGTGCGGGAGGGAGTCTGGAAGGCAGTCTTCGGGGATTTTAAGAGTGTGTCTGAGATGTTCATGGACTGCGTGATGTGCGGGATGTGTACGCCGGTCTGTATCGCGGATATCGCTCCCAACCTTGTCGCCCTGTACGTGAGCCGGGCGCAGGGGGCTCACTTTACCGAGAAGCCTCCGGGCCTGGATACACGTATCAAGGAAATCCAGGATGGCCGCTTCAACGACGAGTGGGCCAAAATTCTCACGATGACGGAAAAAGAATTGGCCGATCACTGCGCGACCGTCAAGTGAGGCGTCATTGGTCAATGGTCAACTGTCAATGGTAAGAGATTGTCGCATGCTCTTACGATTGACCTTTGACGAATGACGATTGACGGATTGAAGCCATGGACATTCACGCCCTTCAACAAATCGTTCATAGGACCAGGGATGCTCGCCGAAAACAGATTATTCCAAAGCTTCCCCCCGCAGAGCGCGATCAACTGATCCACAAGTATCACCCCGACTACCGGGCCAGTGCCTATCGTCCCATTCGATTCGGGCCCAACGCCGATGACAGGACGGTCGTTGAGTTGGCGACATTGTTGGAGGGCGATAGCCCCATTGCCGGCGGGTTCGACCTCACGCCGCACTACCAGACCGACGTGCTCGTGGTGGGTGGCGGGGGTGCCGGCTGCGCTGCTGCACTCCATGCGCATGGGGCTGGCGCCAAGGTCATCCTGGCGACGAAGCTCCGGCTCGGCGACTCCAATAGTGTGATGGCTCAAGGGGGCATGCAGATTTCTGTGGCCCCTGAAGACTCACCCGTTACCCACTTCGTGGATACGCTGAAGGGCGGCCACATGCAAAATGACCATCAGCTGCTCAAGGTCATGGTCGAGGAGGGCCCCTCGATTGCGAAATGGTTGTTGAGCCTGGGAGTCTTGTTCGATCGTGACGGGGACGGCAACCTCCATGTGAAAAAAGGCGGCGGCAGTTCGAAGCCTCGACTCCTGACCTGTTCAGACTATACAGGTCTTGAAATCATGCGGGTGCTCAAGGACGAAGTGTTGAATCAGAAGATCCAGTTACTCGAGTTCTGCTCCGCGGTCGAGCTGACGAGTAATGATGAGGGGAACTGCACCGGCGCCATTTTCAAAGACCTTGACAACCATCGCCACGTCGTCGTGGCAGCCAAGTCCGTCATTCTGGCAACCGGCGGGATCGGACGACTCCATATCCAGGGGTTCCCGACCAGCAATCACTATGGTGCGACAGGCGACGGGCTCTGCCTGGCTTATCGGATGGGTGCTAAGCTCATGCACATCGACACCTTCCAGTATCATCCTTCCGGTGCGGTCTATCCGGAACAGCTCATCGGAGCTCTGGTCACGGAGGGTATCAGATCCGAAGGCGGACACTTGGTCAATGCGAAGGGTGAACGGTTCGTCAATGAATTGGATACCCGAGACGTCGTGTCCTCCTCGATTATTCGGGAATGCGAAGAGGGGCGCGGCATCCGCACGATGTCCGGGCGCGTCGGCGTTTGGCTTGACACCCCGCTCCTCGATGCCGAGCAGGGTCCCGGCACGGTTGAGAAACATTTCCCCGCCATGATGCTGCAATTCGAGCGATTCGGTATCGATATCAGTAAAGACCCGGTGTTGATCTATCCGACGCTGCACTATCAAAACGGCGGTGTGAAGATCGATACCAATTCGGAGACCAATGTAAAAAATCTCTTTGTCGCCGGCGAGGCTTCAGGGGGATTGCACGGGCGCAATCGATTGATGGGTAATTCGCTTCTGGATCTGATGGTGTATGGCAAACGTTCAGGTCTGACTGCCGCTTCTCGGGCTGGGGCGATGAAACAGGGTACACTCACACTGATGCACCTGCAACGGTTCCGTACGGAAGCCAAGATGCGTGGAAATTTGAGCGGCGTCACTTCTCCGATGATTCTGCCGTCGTACACAAGAAAGGAATAGCGAGACAGGCGCGAAACGCGAGAAAAGCGAGACGTGACAGAAGTACGACCCGTCCCGCCTTTCGCACGAGTCTCGCTCGTCTCGCGGAAAGAATACATGAACGTTCATGAATTTCAGGCGAAGCAATTGTTCGGGCAATTCGGGGTTCCGGTTCCGCGCGGGAGAGAAATCACCTCGCCAGAGGCAGGAGCTGCATGGGCGACAGAACTGAACACCCCCGTGTTCGTCGTCAAGGCGCAGATCCATGCAGGCGGCAGAGGTAAGGCAGGCGGTGTCAAAATTACGAAGGACAAGGCGGCCGTTCCCGGCTTGGTCAAGGAACTGATCGGCAAGACCCTCGTCACCCACCAAACCGGTCCCAAGGGGCGGGAAGTGCGGAGGTTGCTGATCGAAGAAGGGGCTGCGATTGCCAAGGAATTGTATGTGAGCCTCCTCGTGGATCGGGACAGCGGATGGCCCGTGTTTATCGCGAGCACCGAAGGCGGAATGGAGATTGAAGTTGTGGCTGCCAATACCCCGGAAAAGATTATCCGGGAGGCGATCGATCCGGCAGTCGGATTCCAATCGTACAACGGGCGAAACATTGCCTTTGCACTGGGGCTTCCTGCCATAGAGCCAGCCGTCGTGAATCCCTTTATTCAGATGTTGGGAAACCTCTACCGCCTGTTTATGGAGAAGAACGCGGCCATGGTTGAGATCAATCCTCTGGTCATCACCGGGGATAAAAAGTTGGTCGCGCTGGACGGCAAGGTCTCGTTCGATGACAACGCGCTGTTCAGGCATGCCGATGTGCAGCAGATGCGCGATCTCAACGAAGAAGATCCGCTCGAGATCGAAGCGGGAGAAAATAATCTGAACTACATCAAGCTCGACGGCAACATCGGCTGTATGGTGAACGGCGCGGGCCTCGCCATGGCGACGATGGATGTCATTAAGCTGGCAGGGAGCGAACCGGCGAACTTCCTGGATGTCGGTGGCGGCGCGACGAAAGAAACGGTGGCAGCTGGTTTCCGGATTTTGTTGAAAGATCCGAACGTCAGGGGCATCTTTATCAACATCTTCGGCGGCATCGTTCGCTGTGAGCGGATTGCCCATGGTGTCATCGAAGCAGCTAAAGAAGTGAAGATCAATGTGCCGTTAGTCGTTCGGTTGCAGGGAACGAATGCAGACGAAGGCCGCACGCTTCTCGCGGAGTCAGGTCTGAAGTTGGAAGTGGCAAATGATTTGTGGGAGGCGGCGCAAAAAATTGTAAAATTGACTGGAAAAGCGGCGTGATGAGAGGGGAGCGACAGGGTTAAGTCCCTTTTGCTCCCGGAGCGCGCACAATCAGAATGTGCTCGCTCGACGGCCGCAGTCAGGGCCTCAACCCTGTCGCTCCCCTGAGGATGTTTTCCAGCCATGAGGGGGCGAGTGGAAGAAAGAAGAGGATATTGTGAGCATTCTCGTTAATAAGAATACGCGGGTGGTGGTGCAGGGGATTACGGGGAAAGAGGGTTCGTTCCATGCGACTCAGTGCAAGGCCTATGGAACCCAGGTCGTCGCGGGCGTGACTCCTGGTAAGGCGGGACAAGAGGTTGAGGGCATTCCTGTTTTCAATACGGTGCGCGATGCCGTGAAGAAGGCCCAGTGCGACACCTCGCTGATCTTTGTGCCTCCGCCCTTTTGCGCCGATGCGATTTTGGAGGCGGCCGATGCTGGTGTGAAGTTGGTCATCTGTATCACTGAGGGCATTCCGGTGAACGACATGGTCAAGGTCAAGCGCGCGCTTCGTGGCAAGGATGTCCGCTTGATCGGACCCAACTGTCCAGGCGTCATCACGGTCGACGAAGCGAAGGTCGGCATCATGCCGGGCTTTATTCATAAGAAGGGTGTGGTGGGCGTCGTGTCTCGGAGTGGAACTCTGACCTACGAAGCGGTGCATCAGCTCTCGACACTTGGGCTTGGTGAAACGACTTGCGTCGGCATCGGTGGTGATCCGGTCAATGGGACAGGTTTTGTCGATGTACTGGCGCTGTTTGAAAAAGACCTAGAAACTCAGGCAATTGTGATGATCGGCGAGATCGGCGGCGATGCGGAAGAGAAAGCCGCGGAGTTCATCAAGAAGAATGTGAAGAAGCCGGTCGTCAGCTTCATTGCCGGAATCACGGCGCCGCCAGGACGGCGCATGGGCCATGCCGGGGCCATCATTTCTGGCGGCAAAGGCACCGCGACAGAGAAGATGAAAGCGCTCGAAGCGGCCGGAGTGCGGGTGTGCAGTAATCCTGCCGAACTCGGCGCCACGGTCAAGCTCGCCTTGGGCCGCTAACGTATCAATAACAATAGAGAAAGCACGCATGGGACGCAAACGCGCCACGCCGTTCGACCCCAAGACGTTTTTGACAAGGGTCGATAGCGGAAAAAGATCCTGCGGTGCCGGAAGAAACAGTTTCTCTTTTCGCAAGGGGATGCGGCGGATGCCGTGTTCTATTGTTCTGGGAGGCAATGTCAAGCTCACCGTGCTCTCTCGCAAAGGCAAAGAAGCTGCCATTTGGAGGAAGCGCACATGGCTGGTATGGAGTGGCACGACGGTATTTCCTATGTCTTCAGATCTGATCGTGCTACGTTGCAATCGTCTTCTGGGTTCTTCCCTTCTCCCACCTCTCTCCCGCAGCCGCGCTGCAGGTTAGAAACCAGAGAGCGCGTTCTTTCCGAAAGCAGTAGACGCGTCACCGTTGGGGTTTCCTCGAAGAAGTCCGAACTAGGATTTGCAAGACTGGGTCAGTTATTGCCTCAGCAGGGAAACACTGTAGCCGGCTCGCAATGAGTGCAGCGTGTGATTCACTCCGCGCCTGGATATCAAGATGCGCATATTTCTGATCCATGTTCGCGACCCGCAGTTTTACGCCCTCCCGGCTAAAACACGCGCAAAGAACGGCCGTATCAGGGTGATGGGTTTCCCTCCCATCGGTATCATGTCTCTCTCGTCGGTTCTCAAGCAGGCAGGCCACGAATGTGTGATGTTCGATCAGGCGAATCCCGACACGCCGAACGAGGTCATCCTCGAAGAAATCAATCGGCAGCAACCGGTCATGGTCGGCCTCAGTTTCCTCAGCACCACCAGCTATCCCTACGCGAAGATTCTGGCCCGTCAGATTCGCGCCGCCAACTCGAAGGTCAAACTGGCTTTCGGAGGCGTCTTTGCTAGTTTGAACGCGGCATTGGTCAAACTGCAGTGCCCTGAAG
>JACAFD010000143.1 GCA_013388555.1 Nitrospirota bacterium
GAGTGGATGTGAGTGATCATCGCTCTCTTTGCGCTAGCGCAGAGAGAGCGATGGTTTTTTAGGCGTTAGAAAATGTGAGTTGGTGGCGAAGCACGAAAAACAAGAAGGCCCTGCTTTTTTAGAGAAAAGCAGGGCCTCCTTTGTTGAATCTTGATCAGGGATTAGTTGCGCACTCCGCTCCAGACTTTCGCTGCATCGATTGCCTTATCTGGATTGAGAGTCTTCGCCCTCTCCAGCAGAACTTCCGTCGTTTCTGGATACAGCGGATCAGAAATGCAGCAATTATCAACCGGACAGACGGCCGCGCACTGCGGCTCGTCGAAGTGTCCGACGCACTCGGTGCAACGGTCGTGTGCAATCACATAAATACTATCGCCGACTCCCTGGCCGTCGCCCACATGATTGCCCTTCGCTTCCGCGTCGCTACGAGTCTCAAAAATCGCCTCGTTTGGACATTCTGGCAGGCAGGCTCCACAGGAGATACATTCATCGGTAATCAGCAACGCCATGACCCTCGCCTCCTTCTCACGACAATAAAACACACACGGTTGACAAGATCACCCCGTCACGACCATTATGCGTGGCGCGATGTGAGCGTCATTCTAGTCCGCCGCTCTTTTCCAAGTCAACAAAACGACACTTGCTCAGAAGGCCTAGGCTCCCTATATTTGTGGGCCTTTGGGCTCAGGGGAATTGCGGTAGGCGTAAGAAGGAATGTGTATGGCCACTTCGCCGCCAAGCGATGGAGGGCAGAAAAAGAAGCGCATCATCACGCTTGGCCTTATGGCGGTTTTCTTGATGAGCGCGTCGTTTTTTCTCATCGATCGAAAAGAAGAGACCATCATTATCGTGACCTTTCCAAATGGCCGTGAAGTTGAGATGGAAGTGGCTGATACACCGGAGAAACTGCTCGTCGGTCTTGCCTTTCGAGAGACGTTGCCAGCGAATAGTGGAATGCTTTATATCTTCGAATCGACCGGCCAGAACCACGTCTGGACTAAGGAGTATCGGTTTCCGGTGGACGTGATGTGGGTTGATGAAAGCCATCATATCGTAGGGCTCAAAGAAAATGTCGCTCCTTGTCGGGAATCTGACTGCCCCAAATATAGTTCCTCTCCGGAAGCGGTCCGCTATGCGATTCAAACAGAGGCAGGTTTTATCAAGCAGGAAGGGATTAGCGTAGGACAGGAGCTGAAATATACGCTTCGAATGTAATAGGCCGCGAGCAAGGAGATGTGGCGTACCGCATGAGGAAAGGGGTATGAGCGTATGCTAGGGGGGTTTCAATCCGTCGCACTGGTCAACGAGTTGCAGCCCGGCCAGGCAAAGGTCGTGATGGTGAACAATCGAGAGATTGCGCTCTTCAATATCGAAGGGACATATTTTGCGATCCATAATCGATGTCCTCATGAAGGTGGACCTCTGTGTGAAGGACGCGTGAAAGGCTTTGTCGTAGCCTGTCCGTGGCACGATTTGGCATTTGACGTTCGTAACGGGAGAGGGACAGACGGCGGTGGATATTGCGTGGGGAGTTATGACGTGCAGGTGGAGGGAGCGGAGATTTTTGTCGGGCCCCGGCGGAAACCATAGCGATGAGGCGGAGAGGAGCAGGCTGCCGCGTACAGAACGATGAGCACGATCTCTAGTCACGACTATGGTGGCGCTACCAACCAGGATGGAGCGAAGGTCATTGAGGCGACCCTTGAGCAGCCTGTCCAGATTAATCTTTGGGAGGACAGAACCAGAGGAGAACTCTGGGTCCCGACCTATGATCCTGCGGGGCTGGAGTTGCTAGCCGACGACTACCTTCGCATCGCGGGGAATAATGCGGTCGATAACGGCCAGCGGACGTTCGAGTTTAAGGCAGTCAGGCTAGGCACCCACCGGGTGTTGTTTGAAAAACGCATGGGGTGGAAATTCACTGCCGAAGATCGGCGCGTCTTTGACGTGACGGTCTCTGACCCCTCCTCGCGGAAGAGTGCGTAATCGTGCCTGATGTGGCCTTTATCAATGGGGCGTTCATGCCGCTGGCCGAGGCGAAAGTCTCGATCGAAGATCGAGGCTTTCAGTTTGGCGACGGCGTCTACGAAGTAATCCGCACGTACAATGGGCGTCCTTTCGCACTTGAAACCCATCTGGCTCGACTGGATCGCAGCGCGAAGGCGCTTGATCTGACGCAACCCTATTCCAGCGTCGAGTGGACAGCCCATGTGCTGGAGGCAATTGGACGGGCTGCCTATCCTGAGGCAAAAATATACATTCAGGTTACCAGGGGTGTCGCTCCCCGTGATCATGCCTATTCAGCCGAAGCGACGCCAACGGTTGTTATGACGGTACGTGAGTTCCACCCGCTCGATAGGTCTATACAAGCGGCTGGTGTGGAAGCAATGACGGTGGAAGACATCCGATGGGGGCGTTGTGACATCAAGAGCGTGAATCTTTTGGCTAACGTGTTGGCGCGCCAGTATGTCAGGCAGGCCGGGGTCTTCGAGGCCATTTTAGTCAAGGAGGGGGTTATTACTGAAGGGGCCATCAGCAATGTGATGGTTGTCCAAGGAGGGACGGTAGTGACGGCTCCCGAAGGGCCGCGCATTCTACCCGGGGTCACGAGGGCAGTTGTGTTGAATCTCGCTCTGAGCGAAGGTGTGCCGGTTGAAGAACGCTTTCTCTCTCAGTCAGAGATCTATGAGGCTGACGAAGTATTCCTTACGGGCACCACGGTCGAGGTCTTGCCTGTCGTCCGTATAGACGGGAAAGTCATTGGAAATGGACGGCCTGGTCCGATCGCCAAACGGCTTGCCGCGAGCTTCACGAATCGGGTTGCGTAGCCCCTTGCTTTGGCATAGGCAGCGTGCTATGGTCCCCAGACTGGAAGTGGGCTCATGCCCACTTTTTTGTTTGATCTCGTGAATGAGCCATCCAAAAATACGGGGCCGGGGGTGTCGCTGAAGGAGTCCCGACCAGTCGTCGATCGCATCAGCGAGGTGGTGTCGCCCATCCTCTGGGCACTGGGTTTAGAATTGATCGACATCGTGTGTGTGGGGCAAGGCGCGCGATTAATTATTCGCGTGTATATCGATAAGTCGGGCGGCGTTACGGTAGACGATTGCGGGCGCGCACACCTCGCGATCGGTCCAGCCCTGGATGTGGCTGATCCGTTTCCCCATGCCTATACGCTGGAAATCTCCTCGCCGGGCCTGGATCGGGCCTTCAGACGGATTCAGGATTATCGTCGGGCATTGGGGAAGCAAGTGAGCGTGAAGCTCAGGCAGCCGATCGACGGGCAGTGGCGCGTGGTCGGAGAGTTGACGGACGTGAATGAACAGGGCGTGACAGTCGTGGTGCACGATCGGCGTTCGGAGCGCAAGGTCATCCTTGAGTTTGACGCAATTGCCGAAGCGCGGCGCGCCGTCACGTTTTAGCCGCACCGGAGTTGATCACCGCAGCACGGAGACTGTAACTGTTAGTAACGGTTGCCGGAGAGTGAGCTATGAATCGAGAATTGATTTCAGTCATCGATGAACTTGGCCGGCAAAAGGGTATTGAGAAGAGCCGAGTCATCGGGGCGATCGAGGCAGCCCTTCAAGTAGCTGCCAAGAAGCGGTTCGGACAGGCAGAGAATATTCAAGTCGAGATTGACCCGAAGACCGGTGAGATCTCCGTTGTGTCGAAGAAGACCATCGTCGATGCGGTCATCAATCCAAAAACGGAAGTCTCCCTTCAAGAAGCTCGCCAGTTCGACAACGAAGCAGAGGTCGGTGATGAGATCGGCTCGCTCATTGAGATGAGCGATTTGGGACGCATCGCCGCGCAAACCGCCAAACAAGTCATCTTCCAGAAGGTCCGAGAGGCTGAGTGGGAAGCAGTTCAAAAAGAATACTCCACGCGGCAAGGAGATCTGGTGAACGGCATCATTCTCGGAGTAGAGCGCCGGAATTACCTGGTGGATTTGGGCAAGACAGAAGCGGTTCTGCCCATTCAGGAGCAGATTCCGCGGGAAACCTATCGCGGTGGTGATCGGGTAAAGGCCATGCTCTTGGAAGTGCGCCGGACTCCGAAGGATGTCCAGGTGATCTTGACCCGGAGTCATCCGCAGTTTGTGGCGAAACTCTTCGAATTGGAAGTGCCGGAGGTGCTCGAGAAAATCGTTGAGATCAAATCCATTGTTCGGGAGCCTGGTGATCGGACCAAGATCGCCGTGACATCCCGCGAGAAGGCGGTCGATCCGGTCGGGGCCTGTGTCGGGATCAAAGGATCACGGGTCCAAGCGGTTGTCCGCGAACTGCGCGGAGAGAAAATCGACATCATTACGTGGACCTCCGATCCGCGCGTCTTCATCGCCGAGGCCTTGAACCCCGCAAGCATTGAGAAGGTCGGCGTCGATGAGGAAAAAAAATCGGCGTTGGTTGTGGTCGCAGATTCCCAGTTATCACTGGCAATCGGGAAGAATGGGCAGAATGTGCGGTTGGCAGCGCGTCTGACGGGCTGGAAGATTGATATCATCAGCGCGACGGAGTACGAAAAAGAAAAGGCCGAACGGGATAAAGAAATTAAAGCGGCGTTGGCGGAGGAAACCGAAGCGCTACATCAGCAAGAAGAGGCCCGCGAGCTGGAGTTGAAGGCTCGGGCGGAATCGGATGCCGGACAGCCGGATCCGGACAAAGAGGAGTAGGTGTCAAATTCTCATGCGCGTGTATGCGTTGGCTAAGCAACTGGGGATGGAAAACCGTGACCTGATTCCGGAATTGAAACGGATGGGGATCACTGTCGCGTCGCACAGTAGCGCGTTGGATGATGACGTGGTTCAGAAGGTGTTGGAGAAGCTGGGCCCGAAACTTAAGGCTCACGGGAAAACGGCGGGTGCGACGGCAGATGCCGATCCGGGCAGGAGTGAGCGGAGCAAGGTTGGTATTGCGTCTGACCACGCGACAGGAGCCAAGGCCGGGTCGTCCCTGACAGCTCAGGCTGCGGAGGAGCCTTCCAAGTCCGACAAACGCCGCATTCTGATCAAGCGCAAACGGGCCGATGAACTTCCAGTGGAAGAAGCAGTCTTAGCACCGGCAGTTGAATCACCAAGCACAAGCGGATTGCCCGTCGAGACTCCCGCGGTGAGTCCGCCGCTCGTAGCCCATCCGCACATTGGAACTCCACCCTCTTTGCCCGTTGACCTGACGATGACGCCGGACCAGCCGCATGTTATCGGAGCGATGGTCGCTCCTGCTCCTACGTCCGTTGTCAAACCCGCTGTTGTGCCTAGCATCGATATAGTCACGGGAAAAAGAAAAGCACTCTCTCTTGAAGAGATGCAAGCAGAAGGGCTGAAAGAGAAGGCCAAGAAAGCTCGTAAACCGGGTCGTACGCGAGAAGAAGAGGAGCTTCGGCTTCGTGAGGATGCAGCTCGTTGGCAGGACCTTCGAGCCATTCCAATGCAGGCGCGCCGCGATGACCGTAGTAAACACGCGCATCACAGCACCCCTGGGGAGGTCACCAAGCCGCGGAGGAAGAGTTTTAAGTTTGTGCCAGGCATGACGGTGAAGGAGTTTGCCGAACTGATCGGGCAGCGCCCGGCTGACATTATGCGCAAACTGATGGATATGGGCCAGATGCTCACGTTCAATCAAATCATGAACGTCGACGCCGCCGGGATTATTGCAGAGGAGCATGGGGTCAAGATTGATGTGTCGATAGAGAAGGCTGGAGAAGAGTTGCTGGATTCCATTGTGCAAACGGAAGAAAACGTTCAGCTCGAACCGCGGCCGCCAGTCGTGACGATCATGGGCCATGTCGATCATGGCAAGACCTCGCTGCTTGATGCCATTAGGCAAACGAAGGTGGCGGAAGGTGAGGCAGGTGGGATCACGCAGCATATCGGTGCGTACACGGTTGGAGTGCGCGGGAAGCAGGTGACGTTTCTGGACACACCGGGCCACGAAGCCTTTACTGCCATGCGAGGGCGTGGCGCCAAGATTACGGATATCGTCATCCTGGTCGTGGCAGCGGATGATGGAGTGATGCCGCAAACGATCGAAGCGATTAATCATGCCAAGGCCGCGTCCGTTCCGATTATTGTGGCCATCAACAAGATCGACAAGCCCGGTGCCAATGCCGACCGTGTCAAAAACGCCTTGTCCGAGCATGGACTCATTTCCGAGTCCTGGGGCGGTGACACGATCATGGTTGAGGTTTCGGCCAAGGAGAAGATTGGTCTGGACACCTTGCTGGAGATGATTCTTCTGCAGTCCGAAGTGCTGGAGCTAAAGGCCGACCCGCACCGGATGGCTAAGGGCGTGGTGGTGGAAGCCAAGCTTGAGCGGGGGCGTGGTCCGGTGGCTACGGTGCTGGTGCAGAGCGGGACGCTTCGCGTCGGCGACGTGTTTGTCGTCGGGATTGTGAGCGGGAAAGTTCGCGCCCTGATTGCACATACGGGAGCGAAAGTCCAAGAGGCCGGTCCTTCTATTCCGGTCGAAGTGGCCGGGCTCCCGGGTGTGCCGTCTGCAGGAGATGTCTTTCAAGTTGTCAAAGACGAGCGGATCGCACGAGAGATTGCGGAGGACCGAGCGCGGAAACAGCGAACGGCTGATTTATCCGTGTCAGCGAAGGTCACGCTGGACGATCTGTTCTCCAAGATTACGGAGGGATCCGTTAAGGAGCTGGCACTGGTGATCAAGTCCGACGTCCAGGGGTCGGCTGAAGCGCTGACGGCAGGTGTTGAAAAACTTGCGACCGACGCTGTCAAGCTGCGCGTCATCCACAGCGTCGTCGGCGGGATCACGGAATCTGATGTGTTGCTGGCTGCCGCGTCGAACGCCATCATTGTCGGGTTCAATGTCAGGCCTGAGCCGAAGGCCTCCGCGCTGGCCGAACAGCAAGGTGTCAACATTCGTCTGTACACCATTATTTACGACGCCATGGCCGAAATTAAAGCCGCGATGGAAGGACTGCTTGAGCCGACGCTCAAGGAGCGGACGCTGGGGCGTGCAGAGGTACGACAGGTCTTCACGGTGTCCAAAGCCGGTATTATTGCGGGGTCTTACGTGGTGGACGGCACGATCACCCGTGCGGCTGTCGGAGTTCGAGTGATTCGCGATAACGTCGTGGTCTATGAGGGGAAGCTCGGATCGTTGCGTCGCTTCAAGGACGATGTCCGTGAAGTGCAGCAGGGCTACGAATGCGGAATCAGCGTCGAGAATTTTAACGACATCAAGGCAGGGGACATCATTGAAGCCTATGCGATTGACAAGATTGCTGCAAAGCTCTAAGGGATAGGATTGCCCTGTGGGTATCATGGTCGGACTCTGCACGGTCGAATTATTCATTCCCGAGAGTCAGTCATTGAAGGACAAGCGGCAGGTGCTCTTGAGTCTCAAAGATCGATTGCGAGACAAGTTCAACCTCTCGGTTGCCGAAGTCGATGGACAGGATCTATGGCAGAAGGCTGTCTTGGGCCTTGCCTGTGTGGCCAACGAAGGACGATATGTCAACCAAGTGTGTGAGCAGGCGCTGAATCTGATTCGAAGCGTCCCTGCAGTGGAAATCGTCCAGTCGCGAGTAGAATTGTTGTGACGGCAGCATACCCAGCAGGATGCTCAAAATGGCC
>JACAFD010000166.1 GCA_013388555.1 Nitrospirota bacterium
CGACTTCGACCTGGTCGCCGACCTTGATTGACGTATCCACGACCTCCTCTTTTCCGAGGGGAATCAAAATGTTCGTGCCATCAGCCGATCTCACAACGATGAGTTCACCCGTCAGCATGACTACTTCACCGCGAACTTCCGTCGGCGGTATTGCCGGTCCTGATTGCGACTGTGAGGGTACTGAGACAAGCAGGATGAAGACTGCGATAAGAGTTAGCCAGAAACGACGCCCAGAAATCGATGGTGCCTCTGTGCGGGATCGATCCGGCTTAGCGATTGAGAAGGTTCGTCGTATCACGGAGGACTCTGACATGCAGGGGCGCGACCAGCAGTCGCGCCCCTGTGACCGGCTTACTTGCCGCCCATGTCCTTCTTTTCATCTTTCTTCTCGTCCCCAAACACTACGACCTTACCGCCCTTGTCCGTTTTCTCTTCCTTCTTTTCATCTCCAAACACCACGACTTGGCCTCCCTTGTCCTTCTTCTCATCCTTCTTCTCGTCCCCGGCAAACGCAAAACTGGACATTGTGCCGAAGCTGAGGAATGCCACTAATGCCATCAACCCGCTTAACCGTTTCATGAGAACCTCCAAACATATATAGATTAATAAAAAGAATAATAGGTGTAGGATCCTTTCGGAGGCCATGCCCTATTGCACAACTACTGGTAAAACTTCTACCATTGACACACGATCGCGGCAACGGACAAAATTATTGAACGGACGGATAATTTGTCCAATGCCCACGCGCTTCAATGAAGGTATTATGATTCCAATCAGAGTGCAGCATATCAGCGACAGCAAACAGCCGATGCAAGACCGTACAACAGCTCTGGGGTACCTGGAGCAGGTGGTTTCGAGTACTGAGGAGTTCGATCGAGTCGTATCGGAGACCTTACCGATTCTGCTCGACCGGGCGACCAATTATACAAAGCAGTTTCTGCGGGAAACCGGTCAGTGGAGTGACGATGTAGCACACGAGAAGTTTGCCTTGCGTTGGGGTGTTGAATATCTGGAGCAATTTCTCGTATCTGGGCGGAGCGAGGTTCCGTGCCGGCCATTGTTCCTCCTGGACTCGATTGTCGCCAAGCAACACAGCCGACCCGACCCGTTTTGCTACCACCCGGACCTCCTCACGCCGCTCGGTCGTCTGATCGACGGACTGGTGAGTCGGGCAGCGATCAGCCGTGACGCATTGATCGCCTTGTATCACCATTGCTTTGGCCTGAGGCCTGGGCAGGTCATTGCGGTCTTAGGCTTGAATGGATCGACATGCCAGCGGATCTATAAGAATTTCAAGCGCTGGCGGGATTCCGGATGGCAACGGGCCATAGATGACATGGGCATTACTGAAAGTGAGATACAGGATCTGTGCAGCCGGCTGCAGCGTCACCGCCAGCAATCCAACGGTGAGGCAGAAAAGATTATCCGGATCGCACAGTCCCACTATCGGAAGAGCGAGCCAGACCATTATCCATGCCTTTCCCGTCGCCAGTGGGCGGATATGGTCTCGGAAGGCTATGGCAGCGATTATCGAATCTGGCATCTCGCGCTATGTCTGGACTGTTTCACGGCGACTTGGGACCTTAGTTTCCGAGGGGCGGCAGCCATCGAGAAGCCGCGAGTGGAATTTCATGTGCGGCCATAGTGCGACCTCTGTGATGGCTCTGGCTATCGCAAGAAGGAGGTGAGGAGGCATGGAGCGAGAAGGTGACCTAACTGACTACCGGAGCCGACTGCTCAATGGTGTGAGGGCTGGTATCAGCCGCTCTGCTTGTGGCACATCGGACTCGATTCAGGTGTTTGTGAATCAGCGGCGAGTCGGGCTACTGGACGGGAAAGGAGCTGACGCGACCCTGCAGGTTCAGTCAGACGATCACATCGACAGCGTCCATCTCCGTTCCGAAGACGGCGTGCTGCTCGGCGGCTTGGTCGCTCCCGAGTACGGATTCAGAACTAGCCGTATTCCCCTCCTGCGGAATACGATCGAGCTCCGGGTGCAGAACTACGCGCATGGCGGTTCGGTTAGCGCGGTGTCCATTCCCGCTCCGAGCTTCTGGCGTCGCTTGCGGCGGGCCTTGGTCGGTGTGGCCGACAGTACGGCTCCGCGCCAGAGAGTCTTAGCCTTATCTGGGGTGCGGACCATCGCCTTTACGCAAATCTTGCTGGCGGTCGCGTTGGTCGGTCTGGTCGTCGACCGGACCACCGACTGGATGACACCTGTCCGTCCGCCGCTTCCAGCGACACAAGCAGAAGCTCATTGGACGGTCCCGCTTGCCGAAGTTGCCAAGCTTGAGCAGCAACTCGCCGAGCTCTCACGGATGCACGCGAAAGCTGTAGAAACCATTCAAGCGCAACAACAGGGGATGGCTCAACTCCAACGGACGATGGCCAAATTGTCTTCCACTCAAGAGACGATCGCTTCCAGCGTGCTGAGTGTAAAGCAAGATATGGGGCAACGAGAGAATGGTGCGGGTCGCGACGCCGATCGTATGAGACGCGTGAGCACGAAGCAGACGCAAAGTGTGCGGGAACAGCTAGAGGCTGAAATTCACAGCCTCACGGTGGCGAACGACCGGCTCTCGACTGAATTGGCTCATCTAGACCAAAACAATCGGCAACTGAGGGAGCAGGTGAAATCAGTGGGTGTGGATGTCTCGAAGGCCACCCCACCGACTTCGCAAGAAGCTGGTGGTGGCGAATAGAGCAACGGAGCTCAACCGCCGCAGATGGTCGAGCTGCGCAGTTCGCCATGCCTCAGCCGTCTTTCTTTGTCCCAGGCCGCTTTCAGGGATGGAATGGGCAAGGATGTATCGGCCAAGGGGTGGATGAAATGCGTAGACAATGGGCACCCTGAGCGAAGGTTGGCAGGCCATGGAAACCGTTTCATTGAGCGAACTTTCATTGAGCAAACTGATGGACGGCTTTCTGGTTCAGATCAAACAGGCAAAGATTGTGAGAGCGGTGTGGATCAGCCGGTGTTAGAGCAAGCTATTTCCTTCCCCCTCGAACTGACATGATATACCGTCATGAATAACGCGGATTAACAGTTTTTCTTGTAACAGGTGCTGAGAGAAGGGTACTATGAGGGTGACTGTTTCGACTATGCCACAATTGTCATGGGGACTGCTCAGAACATGGCAACGAACGTATCGGCAGCCTCGGCGAATTGATGGGACATCGTGTGGCAATGATCCGTTCAGGCTTCTCGGTCCTGGTCCTCACGCTGCTGTTGTGCAGCCTGTTCCCGGTTGAACAGATCGGGTGGGCTGTCGAGAGCACA
>JACAFD010000002.1 GCA_013388555.1 Nitrospirota bacterium
CGCCTGCGCCATCTGGACTGTTCGACCGGCGGCGGACGAAAGCCGTTGAGGCGATGGACGCGCTGATCGCCAAACACGGGTCGTCGGTGATTGGGCTAGGAGGCGTGAGCCACGACGACGAGTAATGTTCCTCTCTTTCCATCCAAGATCGCAGCCGGTATGATGGAGCATGCCTACGAAGATCCTGACCAAGGAGCAACTCGCTCCGCTTTTGCAACAAGCCCGCGTACAGAAGAAACGGATCGTGTTTACGAATGGCTGTTTCGATCTCATGCACATTGGACACTCTCGGTATCTGCAGGCGGCTAAGGCCCTCGGCGATGTGCTGGTCGTGGGCGTCAACAGCGACGAGTCTGTGAGGAGTTTGAACAAGGCGCCAGATCGGCCGATTGTCTCTGACTCTCAGCGGGCAGAAGTGGTCGCTGCGCTCGGCTGTGTCGATTATGTCGTCATATTCACGGAACCGGACCCTCTGAACTTGATCACCACACTCCAACCGGATGTGCTCGTGAAGGGGGGAGACTGGCCGGTGGAACGGATCGTCGGCCGCGAGATCGTCGAAGCACGCGGCGGAATCGTAAGAACTATTCCACTGGTTCCGGGCGTGTCTACCACCTCACTTATCCAACAGATTCGCGCGCAATCTACTTAAGCAGTGTCGAACATCACGCCTAATCCATCGATGGTTCAGTGGTTATCACCGCTCGCCATGGCACTCGCCGGTGAGGGTGGACGCCCCTGCCTGACCGGCATACACGGCTCCACCGCGGGGCTCGCCCTCACTATGCTTCTGCAATCTCAGATTGGCGCATTGGGGAAGCGATCATGGCTGATCGTCACCAAGTCGGATGAGGCAGCTGAACGCCTCTTTGATGACCTGCATTTTTTCCATGGTCTCATCGGTTCTCCGACCTTTCCCCTCGCCCTGTTCTCGAGATGGGAAACCTTGCCTTACGAGGGCAGCGCTCCCCATGTGAGCCTGATTGCTCGGCGGATGAATACGTTGCATCACATCCGAACCGCACCACAGACTTGCCTGGTCACCTCCGTCGCGGCTCTCATGCAACGGCTGTTGCCCGTCGAAACGTTTAGCCGCGCCATCTTACATTTCAAACTGGGCGGCGCGATCGAACGAGAAGCTCTCATCGGAGGGCTTTTGCGTCTCGGGTACCGCCGAGTTTCGGTGGTGGAAATTCCTGGCGAGTTTAGTGTTCGAGGCGGCATTGTGGATGTGTTCTCGACTGCCTATGCCGACCCGCTCCGTGTCGAATTTCTTGGAGAAACCATCGATTCACTCCGCCTCTTCGATCCCGCCACGCAGAAATCCACCGCGAAGGTAGATCGCGCGATAGTCCTCCCTGTGCGTGAATATATTCGAGCAGCGATGTCGCCCGATGCTCTCGCTCCGATTCCAGCAGACGCTGAGTGGCGCGCGCCGGATCTCTACGCAGACATGAGCACCCTCTTCGACTACTTCAGTGAACGGCCTCTCCTGGTCTTAGACCAGCCGGTTGGATTGGAGGGCGCCTGTGCGGATCTCTGGGGCAGAATCGACGACGGCTATCTCCGCCATGCCGACCGGGAAACGGTCGTGCCCTACCCGTCGCCGGAGCGGTTGTTTCTCTCCTGGCAGGGACTCATGAATCGCACGAAGGGGTGGCCCACGCTTGCGCTCGAGCCCCTGACCGCGAGCGATGCGTCCTGGAATCCGGTCCAGGCCTTTCCTGCTCAGACTCCGAGCAGCGCCGGTCTTGGGGCCCGTGGGATGCCCTTCAGCCAAACCCTCGCCATCATGGATCGCTTGCGGGAGGAATGCCGCGTTGTGCTCGTCGCGAGGAGCCGCGGCCAGGTCGACCGCTTGCTGGCGCTCTTACGTGAACACGACGTACCAGCGGTCGAGTGGACGATTGGGGCCTGGACTGCTTCCGGCAAGACGAAGGCGCCGTATTATGCTCTGCACGGCGATTTGTCCGCTGGATTCCTTGCACCGGATTTGCGTCTGGCCGTTCTGACGGAAGAGGAACTGTTTGCCAAAGGGGCTCGCCACAAGCCGCAGGCGAAGAGTAAAGCCGCCACCTTTCTCTCGTCATTGGAAGATCTCAACGTGGGCGACTATGTTGTCCATGTTCAACATGGTATCGCCAAGTATCGAGGCCTCAAACGCCTCTCGGTCCAGGGCTTCGACAGCGACTATTTGATCCTCGAGTTTGCCGGAAGCGACGCACTATACGTTCCTCTGGAACGGCTCAACCAGGTGCAGCGATACAGCGGGGCGGACGGCCATGCGCCGCGTCTGGAACGTTTGGGCGGAACCAATTGGGCCAAAACGACTGCGCGCGTGAAGAAGGATATCGAAGAGATGGCTCACGAATTGGTCGATCTCTATGCCAACCGAGAGCTCGTGACACGCCATGCCTACGGATTCGACAGCACGATGTACCACGAGTTCGAGGCCGCGTTTGAATATGAAGAAACGGCGGATCAACTCAAAGCGATCGAAGACATTACGCACGATATGGAGTCCAGCAAACCGATGGACCGATTGGTCTGCGGTGATGTCGGGTATGGAAAGACGGAAGTCGCCATGCGAGCTGCCTTCAAGGCAGTGGAAGACAATCGGCAGGTGGCAGTGCTCGTCCCCACGACCCTGCTGGCCCACCAACATTACGACAACTTCTCGGAACGGTTCGCGCCGTTCCCGGCTCGCGTGGCCCTGCTCTCCCGGTTCCAGTCTCCGAAGGAGGCTAAAGCCATTCTTAAAGACGTGGCATCCGGCGCGGTCGACGTGGTGATCGGGACGCACCGGCTGATCCAGAAGGATGTGGTCTTCCGTGACCTAGGTCTCGTGATCATCGACGAGGAACAGTGGTTCGGCGTGAAACACAAGGAACGATTGAAGCAACTCCGCACACAGGTCGACGTCTTGACTCTCACGGCCACCCCCATCCCTCGCACCTTGCAGATGGCCATGGCAAGCGTGCGCGATCTCTCAATCATCGAGACCCCTCCGGCAGGCCGTCTCTCCATACGCACGCAGGTCGTCAGACCAAATGACACTCTCATCCGGGAGGCAATCCTGCGCGAACTAGGGCGAGGGGGGCAGGTCTACTTCGTCGATAACCGGGTCGAAACAATGGAAAAGACGGGAGCCTGGCTCCAGCAACTGGTGCCAGACGCGCGCATCGTGATGGCCCATGGACAGATGAACGCCAAGCCGCTTGAAGCCGTGATGCTGAAATTCTTTCGTCGGGAGGCGGATGTGCTGATCGCCTCGGCCATTATCCAATCGGGAATCGACGTGCCCCATGCCAACACGATCTTCGTTAATCGTGCCGACATGTTCGGTCTCGCGCAGTTGTACCAGTTGCGCGGGCGAGTGGGGCGAAGCGGGGACCAGGCCTACGCCTACTTCCTGGTCCCCGATGAGGGGCAGTTGAGCGATGATGCCCAGAAGCGCCTCACCGCCATTCAGCAGTTTACCGAGCTGGGCGCCGGCTTCCGCATCGCCGCGGCGGATATGGAGATTCGGGGCGCCGGTAATCTCCTCGGTAAACAACAGTCGGGGCATATCGCGGCCATCGGGCTCGATCTCTACATGCAGATGGTGGAACAGGCTGTCCAGCGTCTCAAGGGCCAGGTGGTCGAAGCAGAGCCCGATCCCACCCTCCGGCTCAACGTTTCCGCCTTTATCCCCGAGGAATATGTCGCCGATCCCCACCAGCGGCTTTCCTGTTACAAACGACTCTCGTCCTGCACCCAAGTCGGAGATCTGGCTTTACTCCATGGCGAAATACAGGATCGATACGGGTTGGCCCCGGACTCTGTCGAGCGACTGTTCGAAGTCATGCAGATCCGGCTCCAGGCCAAGGCTTTGGGCTTGAGCGCGATCGAAGTCAAGTCCCATGCCGCCGTTGTCACGCTCGATACGAAAAACCGGGTCCCAAGCCAAGCGATGTACCGGATGATGGATCTGTACAAGAAGCGGCTTTGTTTCCTTTCTCCGCTGTCCTTCGAACTCCGGATGCCGCATGAGGAGTGGCCTTCCATCTTTCGAGAACTCACCGCAATCTTGCAAAGCCTGGGAGGCTGTGGTACCAACACAACAGTGTCCCCACAGTCATCACCTTAACAGGGTCTCTCGCGCTCATGACTGAACCATCGAATGGATTCGTGAACACCGTCACTGCTCACTTCATTTCTCTGCTTGCCGGCACCATTGGTGGCAGCATCCTATTGCTCACTGGCTGTTCGCCACCGCCAGAGGAAGGCGTGCTGGCCCTCGTCAATGGCCGGCAGGTGACACAGACCGAATTCGACACCCGCTGGGGGGAATTGGCCGAAGCTACCCGGGCACGGTATGAGAAAGAAGGGGGGAAACGCCTCTTCCTCGACGAACTCATCACCCGCGAACTGCTGATGCAGGAAGCGCGCAAGCTGGGGCTCGACCAAAACGATGCCATCCGAGATCGTACCCAACGCTACCGGGAACAACTGATTCTGGACGAGCTCCTCAAGGATCGGATCAAGGCCAAGGTTGAGCTCTCCCAGGAAGAGTTGGATGCCTACTACGAGAAGCATGCCCACGAACTCCTGACGCCGTTGAAAGTGCGGGTGTGGCAGATGTTGCTGCCGAATGTTTCGGCCGCGAAGGATCTCGAGCATCAGATCAATCAGGGGGGGGACTTCGCCAAGTTTGCACAGCGCTATTCCATCGACGGCAAAACGAAAGCGAAGGGGGGCGATCTCGGTCCCTATCATAATGGGCTGGTCGTCCCCGAAGTCGACGCCGTCGTTCATACTCTCAAACCCGACATGGTTAGTGCGCCGATTAAAACAGACGCTGGCTATTACCTCGTCAAGATCACAGCACTCGACAAGGAAATTATTCAGGCAGACGTGGCTGTTCGAGAACGCCTTCGACAAGAGCTGCTCAACGAGAAGCGTCGAAAACGCTTTGACGGCGTAATTGCCGACATACGCGCAAAGGCGGTTATCCGCCTTGCCGATGCGTCCCGCTATCTCGCAGACGATGTCAGCAAACGCTGAATCGTCACGGGTCGAAATTTTCCTTGCCCAGACTCCGCAACTCCTAGGAAATTCGTGTACAATCCCTCGAACCGCCGCCGCCCTCCAGTTCCATCGGCGGGCGGCGATCCCCATGCCCATGATCACGATCTGTCCATTCACCACGATGGCACCAGGCTGGCTGAGACACATGGTATTGTTCGCGCTGGGGCTGATCGCTCAGGCGTCCCTTCTTTCAGCCTCGCAGGTAGAGGATGGGATCATCGCGATCGTCAACTCGGACCTCATCATGTTGTCCGAGATGAAACGGGAAGTTGCTCCGGAGCGGGAGCGGATTCAGAAAGAGTATCGTGGCGAAGTTCTCGCGCGTCGGCTCAAGACGGCGGAATACATGGCACTGACCACGATGATTGAGCGTAAGCTGCAGCTTCAGGCAGCCAAGGCTCGAGGCATCTCAGTGACCGATCAGGAAGTTCTGCAGGCGGTTCAGCAGATGAAGCAACAGGGGAGAGCGATCGATGAAACGAACCCGGCAGACTTGAAAAACGTCAGAGAACAGCTGATGTTGCTCAGGATTGCCGACCGCGACGTGCGGAGCGGGGTGATGGTCGGGGAGTCCGACATGAAACGGTACTTCCAGGAACATCGTGATCGGTTCGCGCTCTCGGAGGAATACACGCTCAGCCATATTCTCATTCGACCCCGATCACCGGCGGATACGGCCGAGGCCAAGGAGAAGGTTCGAGACGTGATGGCTCGGCTCAAGCAAGGGGAGTCTTTCGAGGATCTGGCGCTGCGCTTTTCCGACGGTCCGAACGCGGCAGGCGGGGGGCGTCTCGGGTTGGTGCGGCAGGGGGAACTCTTACCGGCGATTGAACGCGCCATCGCAACCCTGGTACCCGGTGGCATCTCGGATGTAATTGAGACCTCGGAAGGTTTTAACATCGTGCGGCTGGAAGACAAGAAACCCAAACAGTTTCGCCCGTATGAAGCAGTCCGAACTGAAATCCAAAGACTCGTCTTTCAGCAGAAAAGCGAAGATGCATTCCAAACGTGGCTCACGGAGCTCAAGAACAAGGCCTACATCGAGATCAAGTTCGAATCCGCTCTTTCAGGACCGCCCACAGCCGTTCCCGCCCCTCGGACGTTACCGACGAGTAAGCAATAATCCCGTCGCCCTCGGTCAATCCCAGCCATTCATCTAGGCGACGAAGTGCGCCGACACGCTCGCTCATCTTCAACTTGTCCACTTTGGTCGCCACTACGATGGGGGGGGGGCCGTGAGACGAGAGCCATGAGATCGTCTGATGATCTTGCTCGCTCAGCACCCGACTTTCCACCAAGACCACCACCGCGCGTAACTGTTCACTCCCACTGAGATACTGTTCGATCAATGGTGCCCAC
>JACAFD010000186.1 GCA_013388555.1 Nitrospirota bacterium
CGATGTTGAACATTTCTGACGGGTGGCCGACACGGCCCCAGGACATGTCCGTGATGTGGAGGAGTCCGTCGATGCCGCCGAGATCGATGAACGCCCCGTAATCCGTAATGTTCTTCACCACGCCTTGAATCAATTGCCCTTCCTTCAACGTGGAGAGCGTCGTCTTCCGTTTCGAATCCCTCGTCTCTTCCAGGAGCACGCGCCTGGATACGACGACGTTGCCGCGCCGATGATTGATCTTGATGATCTTGAGCGGAAACGTACGCCCGACCAGCCCGTCAAGATCCCGCACTGGATGGAGGTCGATCTGTGAGCCGGGTAGAAACGCTTTCACGCCGATATCCACCATCATGCCGCCTTTGATTCGCGCCACGATCTTGCCGTCGATGCTTTTCCCGTCATTGAAGAGCTTTTCCAGCTCTTCCCAAATCTTCATCTTGTCGGCTTTTTCTTTGGACAGAACCAAGTTACCGTCTGCGTCTTCACACTCTTCGATATAGACCTGAAACCGATCGTCTACCTTAATGTTCTGAAGCTCCTCGGCGGAGAACTGATCGTTCGGAATCATGCCCTCGGACTTGTAGCCGATGTCGACGACCACTTTGTCTTTGGTCACGGCGACGACGCGGCCCTCAGTAATGGTGCCCTCTTCGAGGTTTTTGAAGGTCTCCTCATACAGGGCTGCTAAGGCAGCTCGGTCTAATTGCTGATCACTCGATGGCGAAACCGTACTCATGGTGTGAATCCTACTCTTCCGACTGGAGTCGGGCGCTGATGGTTATACACCGGCATTCACTCAGCCTTGCGAATGTCGGCACTGGACTGCTGGGTCGGTGATTCCACGGCACCTAAGGAGGCGATACGATCCATCACGGTGCGGCTCACCTCCTGATAAAACTGCTTAGACTCTCCCGTTTCCCCAGTCCGGGGAAACATCAGAGGATCTCCGTAGAGAACGGTCACGGGATGGAAGTGCGGCCACTTGGCTCCCGTTGGTAACACGTCGTATGTGCCCTTCAAATAAGCCGGCACCACGGGACAGCCGGTTTGAGCTACAATCACCCCGATTCCGGGTTTGGGATGCTGTAATCGACCGTCCGGGCTGCGTGTGCCTTCCGGAAAGATCACCACGACCTTTCCTTCCTTGATCAGCGCGACTGCCTTACCAAATGCCTCACGGTCCAACCGACCGGTCCGCAGTGGAATCCAACCCAGCCACTGTAGAACCTGGTTCATGCCTGGTACCGGAAAGAGGTCACTGCGCCCCAAAAACCAGGCCCGCCGCTGCATCCCACAACCTAGGAGTGGAATATCCAGATAGCTGGCGTGGTTCGCCGCAACGATGAACCCACCGGTGCGGGGAACTGTACCACCGACTCGATAGTGAAAGCAGAGCCAGCCGATGGTCCTGGAAAGGATCCACAGGATCCCATAGAGGACCGAACTCACAACCGGGCCGCAATCACAGTCATCATCTGGTCCACGACCTCCGCGACAGACAATATCGAGGTGTCGATGAACCGGGCGTCATCAGCGGGAACTAACGGGGCGGTCGAGCGGGAACGATCCCGTGTATCGCGCCCCGCCAGGTCGGCTGTTGTCTCTTCAAGAGCCCTCGAATGTCCCGCTGCAACGAATTCCCGATGTCGGCGTTGAGCTCTGACAGTCGGATCCGCTTCAAGAAAAAACTTCACGTCTGCCGCAGGGAACACGTTCGTCCCCATGTCCCGCCCCTCAGCCACCACCGCCCCGTCTTGTCCGATTTGTTGCTGGATGGGCAGCAGCCAGGCTCGAACGGCGGGAATTGCCGAGACTACCGACGCAGTGGCCGACACCGCAGGTGTTCGTAGGTCACCGCTTACGTCCTTGCCATTGACCCATACCGTTGCGGTTCCGTGATGGAACTGCATCTGGAGCGAGAAGGTGGGTAACAGGGCAGCGACCGCCTCGGCATCCGCAGGGTCCCGGCCAGATTCAGTAACAGCCCACGCCACTGCGCGGTAGAGGGCCCCTGTGTCGAGATAGAGATAGCCCAATCGAGATGCCAACAAGCGGGCCACTGTACTCTTGCCGACACCGGCTGGACCGTCGATCGCGATAATCAGCCGGCTCGCTCGCTTGTCCTCAGCAACATAACTCACGTCGTGGCCTCGTATTATAGCCCTCACCCGCGTCCAGTCAATAATTCAAGTAGTGTGTGATGAAATGTCGGAAATGATGTTTCGATGCAGGCTGTCTCATCAATCAGGGTTGGTGTCCAAGCGGTCAAGCCCGCGATGGCCAATGACATCGCCACCCGGTGATCTCCATGGCTACGGCCATGCACACCCTGCAGCCGTCCGTTATCTTCTGTTGTACCAAGTCCTCGCACAACCATGCCGTCGGGGTTTTCCGTGATCTGTGCCCCCATCGCGCGTAGTTCTGCCGACATTGTCGCTATCCTATCGCTCTCTTTGACCCGCAATTCTTCGGCTCCGGAGACAATCGTCTGGCCCTCTGCGACTGCAGCCGCGACACAGAGGATGGGAAATTCATCGATCGTCTGTGGGATCAAATCCGGCCCGACTGCCACTCCGCGCAGTCGCGCAGACCTCACTCGGATGTCGGCAATCGGCTCTCCTGCCTCTTCCCGTTGATTGAGCAATTGAATGTCCGCGCCCATCCTCGTCATCACGTCCAATAGGCCAGTTCTGGTCGGGTTGATTCCCACCTGTTGAATCGTCACGTCCGAGCCGGGAACAATCGTCGCGCCTACGATAAAGAATGCGGCAGCAGAAAAGTCACCCGGTACAACCAATCGTGGTGCCGCACTCCACCCAACCGACGGTTGTCCGTCGATCAGCAGGGTCGACCCTTCCCGTCGAAGGGCAATACTAAAAAACCGGAACAACCGTTCCGTATGGTCCCGCGATAGACGCGGCTCTGTGACGCTGGTCGTTCCTTCGGCAAACAAGGCTGCGAGCAACAATGCCGACTTGATCTGCGCGCTCGCCACCGGCGAGGTGTAGCTGATTGCGCGGAGACGACTTCCCATCACAGCTAAGGGGGCAAGTTCACCGCCCTTGCGTCCGGCGATGGTCGCCCCCATTTCCCGCAAGGGCTTGACGATCCGCCCCATTGGTCGGCGACGAATCGATTCGTCGCCGGTCAATACCGTAAAAAAGTCCTGTCCTGCGAGCAGGCCGGTCAGGAGGCGAATGCCCGTTCCTGAATTCCCGCAATCAATCGGCCCGCTCGGCTCGGTCAAGCCCCAGAGTCCTTTGCCGTAGACGCGTAGCTCCTCGGCCGATTCATCAATGCGTATTCCGAGAGTCTGGAACGCGCGCATTGTATTGAGACAGTCTTCGCCTCGACAATACTGCACAACTGAACTGACCCCGTTCGCCAAGGCTGTCATGATGATGGCACGATGAGTGATCGACTTATCGCCCGGGACGGAAATCGTTCCCTGTAATGGTCGGCCTGGTGTGATAGTCAAAGACGCCATATAGAATAGGTGCTACGCAGACGGAGCAGGTCGCACAGAGAATTTCTCTCTTTCCTGCTTAGCCCGCTCAAGTTCTTTCTCGATGCCTGTGGCATCACCCACTCGAATGAGCTCTTTTAATTGGCTCAACGAACGCTCATAAGCCTCAATGAACGTGATCACATTGTCGCGGTTCCAGAGAAAAATATCGCGCCACATTTCAGGAGAACTCGCGGCAATCCTGGTCGTATCCCGCAACCCGCCGCCCGAGTGGCCCGCCAGATCGAGTGAGGGAATTTGTTGATCGCGAATCTCGGCCAGGGCATTGATCAAGGCAAAAGCCGCCACGTGAGGCAAATGGCTCACCGCCCCAAGAATTTTGTCATGCAGATGGGCATCCATTGTGAGGACTACGGAGCCGGTTTCTTGCCACATCGTGCGGACCTGTTCAAGTGCCTGTGGATCTGTCCGGCTCGTCGGAGTGATGACGCAGCGCGCACCCGTAAAGAGCTGATCCGACCCAGCTGCCACGCCGGTCTTTTCCTTGCCGGCAATGGGATGGGCCCCGACAAAATGGACACCCTCCGGCATGGCCCGTTCAGCCTGCTCTACCAGTGGACCCTTCACGCTTCCGACATCCGTCACAATTGCGCCTTTTTTTAGGCAGGAGGCCCATTCAGTCAGATGCCGATCATACGTGTCGACCGGCGTGGCTAACACAACCAGGTCGGCATTCTTCACTCCATCTTTGGGATCGCCCACGAAGCGATCGATCGCGCCAAGTTCGACCGCTGTTTTCAAGTTCTCGACCCGTCTCCCAACTCCGATGACGCTTGCCGCCAACCCCTTTCGGCGAAGAATCATGCCGAGCGAGCCGCCGATCAGCCCCACTCCAATAATCGTGACCTGGGTGAAATGCAGCGCCATTCTTCAAGCGGGACCGAGGCCAACTCTCGGTTCCAAGTCCTTTACGCACAGTCTTTCCGATTACAGTTCACGACCGACCGCTACTGCAATCTTTCCCATGTCCCGCATCAGTTCCTTGAACTGGCTCGGCTTAATGGATTCTTCACCGTCGCACAGCGCACATTCCGGGTTCGAATGGACTTCAATCAGGATGCCATCTGCCCCCGCGGCCACTGCAGCTTTCGACATCGGTGCCACCAGATTCCACTTTCCTGTGGCATGGCTGGGATCGACGATGACGGGCAAATGCGAGAGTTCCTTCAGGGTAGGAACTGCAGCGAGATCGAGCGTATTGCGGTATTGCGTCTCGAAGGTCCTGATCCCCCGCTCGCACAATATGACGTTCGGATTCCCCCGGGACATGATGTATTCTGCCGACAGGAGAAATTCCTTGATCGTTGCCGAAAGTCCCCGCTTCAACAGCACCGGCTTGTCGTACGCCCCAACTTCCTTGAGGAGCTCAAAATTCTGCATGTTGCGGGCACCGACCTGGATAATGTCGGCTTTTTCGAGAAACAGCTCGATGTCGCGGGTATCCAGAATCTCGCTGACCACCGGCAATCCGGTTTGTTTCCTGGCCTCAACCAGATAGTCCAATCCTTCACGTCCTAACCCCTGAAAGGAATAGGGCGAGGTCCGTGGCTTGTAGGCACCGCCGCGCAAAATACTCGCTCCGGCTGCCTTGACCTCGTGAGCAATGCCGACCGTTATTTCGAGCCGCTCTACCGCGCAGGGTCCCGCCATGATGATCAGTTTGTTGCCGCCGATCTTCCTGCCGCTTACATCAATAACCGTGCCTTCACGCTTAAACTCCCGGCTAACAAGTTTCCAGGGTGCGAGAATCGGCAACACGCTTTCAACACCCGGCATGGCCGTTAGCGGTTGGTTGTGCAGAATCCGGTCGTCGCCGACGACTCCGATGATCGTCCGTTCCTGACCAGTCGATAGTTGCGACTTCAGCCCCAGTTCACGAAGCCGATCGATAATATGATCGACTTCCCGTTCGCTTGCCTCTGGTTTTAGTACAATGATCATGTAGCCCTCTCACCATGCACTCAATGCGAATGGATCACCCGCTTGAGTGCAGCCAAGAATTCCCTGTTTTCTTCCTCTAGGCCAATAGTCACCCGAACCTTAGACCCCTCTATGTGACGAATGATGATGCCTTCCCTGAGCAGGGCCTCAAATACCGCGCGGCCGTCACGTCCGACATCGACATAAACAAAATTCGCTTCGCTCGGGATCGGCGCAAACCCAAGAGAGGACAATCCCTTGACCATCTGCTCCATCCCTGCTTCGTTCACCGCCCGACTTTGAGCCACATGTTCCTCGTCACCGAGGGCGGCGAGCGCGGCGCGCTGCGCTAGGCTATTGGCATTAAAGGGAGGGCGCACTCGATTCAGGAAATTGGTGATCTCCGCTGTCGCGACACCGTATCCGATTCGCAATCCAGCGAGGCCGTATATTTTCGAAAACGTCCGCAGCACAATCACGTTCCGCCCCTGCTTCACATACGCCATGGAGTCCGGAAACTGCTGGCTCCTGACATACTCGAAATAGGCTTCGTCGAACACTACGACGACATGCGCCGGCACGCGCGAAAGCAGAAGTTCGACTTCACTGGCTGACACCATCGTGCCGGTTGGATTATTGGGGTTACAGAGAAACAAGAGCCTTGTTCGATCGGTGACAGCGTCCGCCATCGCCTGAAGATCGTGTCTCCACTGCTTCAATGGGACGACGATAGGCTTTCCGTGAGCTGCCGTGACTTCCATCTTGTAGATGACGAAGGTCTGATCGGCCATGACCGCTTCATCTCCCGGGGCCAAAAACGTACGGGCGAGCAGGCCCAAGATTTCATCCGATCCATTCCCGAGAATGACTTGATCCAGGGTGACCTTCCAACGATCTGCCAGAGCTTCACGTAGGCGGAATGCACCGCCATCCGGGTAGCGATGCAGGGCCGAGGTTCCCTCACGTAAAGCGGTGAGGGCCTTCGGAGAGGAGCCCAAGGGATTCTCGTTGGAGGCCAGTTTAATGACGCGTGTGAGACCCAGTTCCCGTTGGAGCTCCTCAATCGGTTTCCCGGGAACGTAGGGACTCAGTGAGGCAATATCTGGATGAACTTTCAGTGCCATGAGATCAACTGTGGGCTGGATAGGATCCGAGGACTTTCATAAATAGGCAGCGGCCAACGATTTCATCGACGGCTTTCTTGACCCGTTCTTCCTGAATGTGTCCTTCGATATCGACGAAGAAGATGTACTCCCAGGCTTTTCGTCTGGAAGGACGCGATTCGATCTTGGTCAGGCTCAGGCCATGAGAGGCAAAAGGCCTGAGGAGATCGTACAGGGCACCGACTTTATCTTTCACTGAGAGCATCAATGAGGTCTTATCTTTTCCCGTACGCTCGGGCGGCTTCTGAGACAGGATCAGAAAGCGGGTCATGTTGTTCAGATTATCTTCGATGCGGGACTTGATGACCTTTAAGCCATATAGCTGGGCTGCCAACTCTGATGCAATAGCGGCAACAGCGGGATTTTCCATGCACAGTTCCGCGGCACGTGCGGTGCTCCCCACTTCCGACCAGGGGACATCGGGCAGGTTCGTTTCCAGCCAATTTCGACATTGGGCAATGGCTTGGGGATGAGAGTGGATTGTTTTCACCTCTCCCATCACGCCAGATTTTGACATCAAATGATGGGATACTTCTTGGAGTATTTCGCCATAAATCAGAAGATCGGAATCAATGAACATATCGAGCGTGTGGGTCACCACGCCTTCTGTCGTATTCTCGATCGGGACCACGCCAAAATTGACGCGTCCTCGTTCGACTTCACTGAATACCTCCCTGATGCTATTGACCGGAATGTATTGGGCGGACGACCCGAATTTCTGCATGCAGGCCATATGCGTAAACGTAGCTCTGGGGCCTAGATAGGCGACTTTCTGAGGGCCCTCGAGCGAGAGGGAAGCAGACATGATTTCTCGATAGACTGGCCGAATTGCCTCGGATGGAAATGGCCCGGAGTTCTGTCGCACGAGGCGCTCGATTATCGCCGCCTCCCGTGCTGGGGTATGGAGATTGGCACCCGCATCTTTCTGTTTCTTGATCTTCCCGATCTCGATGACGCTTTTGGACCGTTCATTCAAAAGGCGCAAAATCTCGTCATCAATACGATCGATCTCTTTCCGGTAGTTAGAAAAGTCTCCGGACACAACTAATCCCTCTCTTCCCAACCCATGGATATGGGTTCCTGTCCGTCCGCTGGAATGGAACAGGCCAAGTTAGAAATGATACAGGAACCATTCCTGGCAATGCAAGGAGACCCTCGACGTTTCACAGACTTGCAGGATGGTCCCTGCGTATTTACGTCTCGATTAGGAGGATGTAACAGAGGCCAGGTTTATCACGAGAAAAGAGGGGAGATCGGCTTCTTAAAATGGTCGTAGGCGCGCTTCGTGGCTTGGCGGCCACGGCCGGTTCGTTCGAGATAGCCGGCCTGAATCAGATAGGGCTCATGGACATCTTCGAGCGTGCCCTTATCTTCCTGAACCGCGGCAGCCAGGGATTCCACACCGACCGGTCCTCCAGCGAACTTGTCGATGATGGTAAGAAGAATCTGGCGATCCATCTCATCGAACCCCCCCGTATCGATGCCCAGCCATGTCAATGCGTCCTGGGCCACAGTCTGGGTAATCCGTCCCGCCGCCTTGATCTGGGCATAGTCGCGTATCCGTTTGATAAGCCGGTTCGCGATGCGTGGCGTTCCGCGAGCACGACCAGCAATCTCTTGCGCTCCCTCGGAATCGATCGGGATCCCGAGGACTCCGGCCGAGCGTGTCACAATCGTCTGCAACTCCATCGGAGAATAAAAGTCCAGGCGGTAAACAAGCCCAAATCGGTCACGAAGGGGAGAGGTCAGGGCACCAGCCCTCGTTGTGGCTCCGACGAGTGTAAATCGGGGAAGATCCAACTTCACGGTCCTAGCCCCAGGCCCCTGGCCGATCACGAGATCAAGCTGGTAGTCCTCCATCGCCGGATAGAGCGCCTCCTCAACAGCAGCAGGGAGACGGTGAATCTCATCGATGAATAAGACATCATGCTCTTGGAGGTTCGTCAGGATGGCGGCTAAGTCGCCCGCATGGGCCAAAACGAGCCCAGAGGTCGAGCGGAGTGCGGCCCCCATCTCGCGAGCAATGATGTGGGCAATGGTAGTCTTCCCCAACCCAGGGGGGCCGTAAAAAATCGTGTGATCGAGTGCTTCCTCCCGCTGCTTAGCCGCTTCGATACAGACCCGAAGGGATTCTTTCATCCGCTCCTGGCCAACATACTCTTCCAAGGTCTGCGGACGCAGCACAGCCTCGATGCCTCTCTCTTCGTCCGTGATCTGCGTACCGATGACTCGCTCAACCATCGTAGGGGACCCTCTCTCGGTGGCCTTATTTCTTCTCCGGTGTTGGAAGGTACTTGGGGGGAGGCGGCAAGGCGCCTTGCCCGGGTGGTGCCGTGCTCCCGCAGTCCGGCGGGCATATCTTACCTCCTTGGGTCGGATCCGGAAGGCTCAATTCCAGCTTCTCCAACTGACATTGGGTGAGCCGCCCGCCCTCCCGATTTCCACAACGAGCCGGCACAGTTGAATTGCCGATTTCACGATAACCTTCGGGGCAGGATCCGCAAACGGACAGCAGATTAGCTCCCAGCGGGACACACTGGACAAGAGTGGGATCGCCGTCCTTGCAGATTTCTTTCGATTCTGTCACGCCGGTGGTGGCATAACCTTCAGGACATGTACCGCAAGTCTTGCGGATGCTTTTGGGCTCATTCGACTCTTCGGCCTGTCCGGGCGAAGCACACAGCCCCAAGAGGAACACCACCAGCCCGATGGACAAGAAGGTCCAGGCTGTTCGCCGAATCACTCCGGGTATCATGTCTTATCTCTTTGCCAATTCTTTCAGAGACTCACGAATCATATCTTTAAGCGCAATGGGCTCGGGATTGCACTTCTTCACCTGTTTGAGTGCGTCTTTGGCATCTTGCGGGCGATAACCCAGATTCACGAGCGCCGACAACGCGTCATCGAAGGTAGTGTCTTGCCCCTGCCCGGGTGAATCATGTGCAGGCGAGAGGCCGGGATGGAGTTTTCCGACTTTGTCCTTGAGCTCCAACACGAGTCGACTCGCCGACTTGTTCCCGATCCCTGGAACCGTCGTCAACTTTTCGACATTTTCCGACTGAATCGCCGAGACGAGATCGGACACTGGAAGAGCCGACAATACGCTGAGCGCCAATTTTGGCCCGACCCCGGACACGCTGGTCAGCAGCACGAACGCCTCTTTCTCTTGGGACGTGAGAAATCCGAAGAGTTGAATTGCGTCTTCACGGACGTGGGTGTGAACGCTCAGCGAGGTATTCTCACTCAGATTCGGTAACCCATAGTAGGAACTGAGAGGAATAAACACTTCGTAACCGACCCCCTGAACGTCGAGGACCAGATGAGTCGGTGCCTTGAGGGCCAAGCGGCCTGTCAGTGAGGCGATCATGATGCGGTCCCATGCCGTCAGTGGACAACGAGAGTACCATGCGGCAACGCTGCTGCCGTATAATCTTCATCCAGCGGCGGCTACTTTCTCCATCACCTCATCGGAAATATCGAAGTTCGCATGAACTTTCTGCACATCATCATGTTCGTCCAAGACCTCCATCAGCTTGAGCATTTGTTCGGCTGACTTTTCCTCTAGCCTGATAGTGTTCTGAGGAACAAATGTGACATCCGCAAGCGTGGTATTGATCTTGGCATCCGCGAGGGCTTTTTTCACCTGCTCAAAGTAGTGCGGATCCGTGAGGACTTCAAAGCTCTTCTCTCCCACCTTCACATCCTCCGCTCCTGCATCAAGGACAAGAGACAACAGGGTATCTTCGTCGACGCTGTCCTTCTCGACCGTGAGCAGCCCCTTTTTATGAAACTGCCAGGAGACGGCGCCCGCTTCCGCCATATTGCCGTGATTTTTCGTGAGGAGGTTTCGTAGCTCGGCAACGGTGCGATTGCGGTTGTCACTAGTAATTTCCATCAATATGCCGGTTCCTCCGGGCCCATAAGCTTCCAGAGTGAATTCTTCATACACCAAGCCGGGCAATTCTCCCGTGCCTCGCTGAATGGCTTTTTTCAGCGTATCGCCGGGCATATTGGCTTCTTTTGCCTTCGAGATAGCCAACCGGAGCCGCGGATTACCATCTGGATCAGCTCCCGAGCGAGCCGCAATTGCCACCTCGCGGATAATTCGGGTGAAGATCTTTCCGCGCTTGGCATCCTGGGCCCCCTTGTGCCGTTTCACTGTTGCCCAATGGCTATGTCCACCCATACTTACTCCCTGCAGCAGGATTCAGGAAATCCGACTACTCTCAAACGGCAGTTCATTCACTGGGAGTTTGTACTCGTAGCACAGGGTTTGGAAGAGTGTCAATTATGCCGGAAGACGTACCGCGGCAGGGTAAATCACTCTGAATACAGCAACAGCTGTACTCCGATGAGCAGAATCAACAGGGCCCAGAGTAACTCCCATCGAGAAGAGCCCTCGCGAGTCGAGGCGCGGAACCAATCGGACAGTAATTTGCACGACCCGGCTGTCACCGACATCGTGCCCATAATCGTATGGTCCGAGGTGATTTTAGCAGCCGAGGGATGTAGACCGTGTGAGTGGCCGAACAACATCAATCCCCCGATGACGGCAAACAGCGGCAGGGGTGTGACCCAAACCGTATGACCCGTTGCTCCAAGTCGACGGAACAGCTCGATCACTCCCACCACCAACGACAAGAGCGCGTAACTCTTATGCTGAAAAATCTCTGAGTCACTCCCGAAGAACGTTTCCATGACACTGAGTGAGCCGATCGGCCAAGCTTCATGGTCACTCCAGATGAGGAGGTAAAAGCCTGCGGTGAGCAGAGCTCCCGGCAGAAGAAACCTCGTCCAAGCCCAGAACGGCGTTGCCAGCGCCTCGCGTAGCTCGCTGAGGCCGATGATGAGAACCAATATTCCAATGAGATGATGGTTAAACTCCGAATAGGCCACGCCCTGGGTTGAGCCCTCCCATCCACTCACGCTTGTCCCATGATGATCGTGCCCGTGCGAAGGCTCGCCTTCGCCTGGCTGGGCATAGAGCGGAGCTGTGCTGACGAGCAACGTCATACAGAGACCAGCCGCCCACGATATAAGTGGTCGCTGTATCACAGAGGATACTTAGATTGTGTGTTGGGTGGTGATGAGGAGAGCTCCGAGGTGCCGGAGCCGTTGAAAGTATGGGCGACAGCCTTCTTCAAGCTCGTCGTTCAGGTTATCCAGGTCGGCGACACAATCTTCGAGGATCCCGATCCGCTGGGCATCAAGTCCCTCGGAACTATCGAGGAAATACACCACGCATCCGCTGATCACTGTATCCAGGGTCATCAGTGGTCCCTCGTGCTGGTTTCCCACTTGAGGCCATCGTTCCTGCTTGTGGGCTTCCCAGAGGGACAGCACGACATCTCGATCCATCCCGAAGTCCTCTTTCATCCCTTCCGACTCGGCTACAGCCGGCCCACCCTAGCGCATACAGCAATAGGACCGCAAGAGTGAGGGGACCATGCCCCCGAATGATTAGTCAATATCTCCTTAGGCGACCTGTATTCTCTCTCAATCATTTGTATGTGGAACTCACGGGTAGAGTCCACGATGGAGGTGAGCTTGAGCCACTTTATCGATCCCACTCATCAGGGCGGCCATACGCATAGAAGTGTTCTTGGAGACAGAGAACTGTAATGTCCGGTGAAAGGCGGAGGTGAGAATATCTTGTAGTCGCTCTTGAATGTCTGTCGCTTTCCAGAAAAAGCGCTGCACATCCTGCACCCATTCAAAGTAGGACACGATCACACCACCGGAGTTGGCCAGAATGTCTGGAATGATAAAGACTCCTTGGTTCTGCAGAATACGATCGGCCTCCAGGGTTGTAGGGCCGTTCGCTCCTTCAGCGAGGATCCGGCAGCGTAGTTTCGTGGCGTTGCGTTCGGTGATCTGCTCGGAGAGAGCGGCGGGGACCAGGACGGTGCAGTCGAGTTGCAGCAATTCGTCGTTGGAGAGCCAGTCTCCCAGCTTGGTGTCACGGAGAGATTGGCCCCCGGTCTTGTAGCGTGTGAGCAGCTCAGGGATGTCCAACCCGCTCGAATTGTGGATGCCTCCGTTCACATCGCTCACTGCGATCACGCGCGCCCCGCATTCCTGCATAATGCGAGCGGTATGGTACCCGACGTTGCCGAATCCCTGTATGGCTACGGTGGTGTTCTGAATGTCGAGCTTGAGGTGGCGAAGCGCTTCCATGGTGACATAGACCACGCCGCGGCCGGTGGCCTCCTCACGTCCGAGGCTTCCTCCGATCGATAAGGGTTTGCCTGTGACGACGCCCGGCACCGCATACCCCACTTGCTGGCTGTACGTATCCATGATCCAGGCCATCACCTGGGCGTCTGTCCCGACGTCCGGGGCCGGCACGTCCTTCTCTGGCCCGATCAACGGGAAGATCTCCGCCGCATAGCGTCTGGTCAATCGTTGTAGCTCCGGTCGTGATAATTGTTTTGGGGCGATTGCGATGCCACCCTTGGCTCCGCCATAGGGCAGGTCGGCCAACGCGCATTTCCAGGTCATCCACATTGCGAGAGCCGCAACCTCCCCAAGATTCACATCCGGATGGTAGCGAATGCCGCCTTTTGAGGGGCCACGGGAAGAATCGTGCTGTACGCGGTAGCCTGTATAGACCTCGACCCGTCCGTCATCCATTCGGACTGGCAGGCTGACGATCAGCGACCGTTGAGGAAGTTTCAGCCGTTCGCGCAAATTATGATCAAGCTCCATGGCCTCGGCCGCTTGATCGAATTGTGCAACTGCCAGACGGAAGGTTGGTGTATCGAGTTCGTGCATTTAGTGTTCCTTTATCAGGTGTCTAGCGGGACCGCTGATGTATGGCTATGACCGTCATGTCTCTGCTTCATGATGTCGGGCGAGAGACTCGTCCATTGAGTGTTAAATGTTTGCGCGAATTCTCGCGCAATCTGTTGTGCAACAACTGAGGGCGACAGCGCGGATTGCCGGACCTCAGCCATGGACGTAACAGGGCATTGGGACAGTCCGCAGGGCATGATATAGGAAAAAGGGGATAGATCCAGATCGACGTTCAGCGCAAATCCATGAATCGTGACCCCGTGCTCGATCCGGACTCCGATCGCCGCGATTTTCGCATCAGCATGATTCCAGCGAACCCAGACGCCAGGCTTCTTCTCCAGGCGATAGCCCTCAATCCCCCATCGCAGGAGTGTGTGGATCAAAACCTCCTCCAACTTCCGTACATACTGCTTCGGTCCTGAGCAATAATGTGACAGCTTGAGGATGGGATAGCCTACGACCTGCCCAGGTCCATGGTAGGTAATCGAGCCGCCACGATCGACGGACTGGAGGCTGGCACCTTTCCGGCGCAGGATTTCACCCCCGAGGCTCCAATGTGCTGATTGTGTCGTACGGCCCAGGGTATAGACTGGTGAGTGCTCAAGCAGCAACAACACATCCCCTTGCCTTTCCGCAATCCGTTCTTTCTGCAGATTTTTCTGAATAGCCCATGCTTCGTCATAGGGGATCGGTTGTGAAAACCGGACGAGCGTCCCTGTTCGAGGAGGTATTGGAATATGGTCGGTCCCCTGCCCTGGGAAGTCATGACGTGGGCTTGGTCCATCAATAAGACTCATGCAAATGCCAACGCGATGAGAAGATGGTGCTGGAATAGAATTATGGAGACGTGAACGAGAAGGGGTTTCGTCTTTCTTGCGGGCACACACATCATGGGGCCTCCTCTGCTCGAGTCGCCCGCATTGTCGCACAAGTGATCTCTAGGTGAAAGTCCTAGAATGGAAACGAGGCGAGGGTTGTCCCCGCCTCGTTCTGCTTTACAAGCCTATGGTTTACCGGATGGCGGCAAACATTTCCTTCACCTGGGGGTTCTTCAGTTTCTTCAACGCTTTTGCTTCGATTTGGCGAATCCGTTCCCGCGTTACCGAGAGGCTCTGCCCTACTTGCTCCAGTGTGCAGGCCTGATCGTAGCCGACACCGAAGCGCAGCCGGATGACAGTTTGCTCTCGGGGCGTAAGCATGCCGAGGATACGTTCAAGCTGGTCCGACATTTCTGTCCGGTGCACATGGGCATCGGGCGGGACTGCTTGCAGGTCGGGGAGCAGTTCTCCGAATTCCGTACTTCCGTCACCCACCGGCTTCTCCAGGGCGACCGGCTCTTGGAAGGCCTGCATAGTTTCGCGGAGTCGCTCCGGTCTCATTCGTAACACCCGCGCCACCTCTTCGAGTCGAGCCGGACGGCCCAGCTGTTGCCCAAGTCGTCTGGTCACACGGAGGATGCGATGCGAGGCTTCAGTCTGGTGGACTGGAATGCGAATGGTCCGGGATTGATCCGCCAGCGCCCGCGTGATGCCTTGGCGGATCCACCAAGTGGCATAGGTGCTGAACTTGAATCCTTTGCGGTACTGATAACGCTCAGCCGCTTTCATCAGCCCAATATTTCCCTCTTGTACAAGATCGAGCAAAGTGAGGCCACGGCCCGTATAATGTTTTGCGACGTCCACGACAAGCCGCAAGTTGCAGCGCACCAATTCGTCCTTTGCCCGTTCGAGCACGATCCGAGCAGAGCGGAGGGTAGCCAATCCTTCCTTCAACTGCTTGGCGGTGGTAGAGGGAAGCTTCTGCGGCCCTGTTCCCTGCTCGATCATATCGGTGAGACTCTGCTCGGCCTTATCGATCGCAGTGGCTGAAAGTCCGCTCAAACCTCGAACCATCTGGAGTGTGCGATGGGCCTCAAGCACAGAGTCCGAATGCTTGAGCCGTGAGGAGGCTTGGAGGGCCTGGCGTATCGCTTTCCGAATCGTACTCGTTCCGTTATCGATCTTCTTCGCTAGCTCGACTTCTTCTTCTCTGGTCAATAGGGCCCGTTCGCCGAAGGAACGAAAATACAGTGACTCCAGCATGAATGGGCCGCCGCTCGCAGCAGTGCGAGTCACTGTTTTTGAGGGCTCCTCGGGTTGGTCTTCTTCGGATGAATCTCGGCTGATCGCGTCCAACAGATCACTCGCTTCGGGATCGTCCGCATCAAGGTCCTTCGCTAGCGTGAGCGACTTTTCCGGCTCAGTGCTTGGAAATAGATTCTTTTTCATATCGTCACCCCTCCTCGGCAACTGATATCAGGTCCCATATGGTTGCGACTTCAAGAGACTCGCGTTCATCTGGTCTACCCTATGAGAGACAGCGATCCGCCAAACGATTCATTCTAGGCTCCGTTCTGCGTGGCTGCTCTGTTATCTCTCTACGTAGCAAGTCCTATGCTGGATCGCTCATGAGAATGACAGGTCGCGATCATGAGGAAAAGGCAACACTATTAAAGCATTCTAATGAGAGTATGTGAGGACCAGTGCGGCGATCTTGCCACAGGTGTGTAGGCTGGCCATGAGGTGGCAGGCCCAATCGCCACATCTACTTTTTTATCGATCCTTCCGTCCAGGGCACGACTGGGTGTCAGCTGAGATACGGTGGAACTGGCAGACAGATCGCCTTTCATTCGAGTCATCACGCGTTCCTCGTTAACCGCACCGCATGGTGACGTGCCTTATTGAAAACCTCGCACGGCACTTCTAGAATGGATTCCCGATGTCGAGATTACAGTCAGGCGAACGTATCCATTTAGTCGACAAGAAAGGGCGGCAGTATGCCCTGACACTGAAGGCCGGAGATCTTTACCAGCTGAGCGGTCACAAAATTTCTCACGACGACCTCATCGGAAAGCCCGATGGTTCTTTAGTCACGCTCTCCGGCAACAAGACGATGTTGGCGCTCAGGCCTACGTTCGGTGACTATGTGCTGAAGATGCCGCGTGGCGCGCAGGTGTTGTATCCAAAGGACCTCGCCCTCATTCCCATGTGGGCCGACGTCTATCCTGGCGCTCGCGTGTTCGAAGCGGGGACAGGGTCCGGTGCATTGACAATGGCCCTCCTGCGCGCCGTTGGGCCTCGGGGCCTGGTGGTGACCTATGAAGCCCGTGAGGATTTCGCGAGAACGGCGATGATAAATATTGAACGATACATGGGCCCGGTGCCGAATCTCTTCCCGCTTCGCCGGAACGTGTACGAGGGAATCAGTCTGCTCGAAGATGGTCTACCCTTCGACCGTCTCGTCCTGGATCTTCCCGAGCCCTGGCGGGTGGTACCACATGCCGCACAGGTCCTTCGTTCTGGTGGCATGTATTTGAGTTTTGTTCCTACTGTTCCTCAAGTGGTGCAGACGGTGGAGGCTCTTGAGCGAGCGACGGTCTTTGGTATGGTTGAAACATTTGAAACGTTGCTGAGGACCTGGTCGATTCAGGGGCGCAGCGTACGGCCCGATCACCGCATGGTCGCGCATTCAGGATTTATCACAGTAGCCAGGAAAATCGAATCTGGCCTCTGGCCCGCAACTCAAGCTGTTGAGTCTGTAGGTGAAGCCACTGATACATACGAGGGACGAAAGGATCACGTGCAATGAATCGGTTAAGCGGAAAAATTGCAGTCATCACAGGAGGCAGCGCCGGTATCGGTGAGGCGATTGCGAAAGTCTTTGCGCGCGAGGCAGCGTCGGTTGTGATTACGGGGAGACGCCAAGGTGAGCTGGACCGGGTCGTGAACGATATTGTGAAGGAGAAGGGCAAGGCTTTCGCCGTTGTCGGGTCGGTTACGGATGAATCCAATGTCCAGGAGACGGTACGGCGGACTATAGAGCGGTTCGGACGGCTCGACATCCTCATCAACAATGCAGGAGTAGGGGACTTTGGCAGGAGACTCCACGAGATCGATGATGCGACTTGGGCGCATGTCCTTGACGTGAACTTGAGCGGGGTATTCCGCATGATGCGAGCTGCCCTACCTCAGATGTTGAAGCAGGGAAAGGGAGCGATCGTTAATATCTCCTCTGTTGCGAGTCTGGTCGGGCTTCCCACATTGCCGGTCTATGCAGCCTCCAAGGGGGCGCTCGATGCCATGACCAGAGCCCTTGCGGTCGACTACGCCAAGGAGGGCATTCGCTGTAATGTGGTCAACCCAGGACTGATCGATACGCCAATGGCTGCTCCGCTGATGAGCAACCCGGAACAGCTGGACCCCATTCTTTCTCACTATCCTATTCGCCGAGCCGGAAAACCGGAAGAAGTGGCCGAGATGGTCCTCTATCTGGCCTCCGACGAGGCAGCCTGGGTTACAGGCGGAACCTTTCCTCTCGATGGAGGGATGACCATCTCCTGAGGAGATGCCTCTCCGAATAGTGCAGATCCCGCTCGCGGGGATTGGGTATATGTGAGTTGGCCCAAAGGCGAAACAGCAATCACAAGTTCTTAAGTCCATGGAAATCAATGCGCACACTCAGCTTTGCGGTGTAATCGGCAATCCTGTCGAGCATTCGCTCTCACCCGCCATTCACAATGCCGCGTTCCAAAAGCTCGGGCTGAACTTCGTGTATCTGGCATTCCGCGTGGAAGCAATCGGGGATGCGGTCAAGGGGCTTCGTGCCCTAGGAAGTTTTCGCGGCGCCAGCGTGACCATTCCCCACAAGGTGGCAGCCGTTCCGCTTCTTGACGTGGTTGAGCCGACCGCACATCACATCGGCGCGATCAATACGATTGTGGCAAAGGGCGGGACCCTCACAGGGTATAACACGGATGCGACCGGCGCCTTGCGCGCGCTTCACGAAGGCGCGGTTGCCTTGAATGGGCGTCAAGTTATCGTGCTGGGGTCGGGAGGCGCTGCCCGAGCGATCGCATTCGCGCTTGGAGCGGAGGCTGAGATCGATCGTTTGATCATACTTGGAATCGATGCCCGTGAACGCGCAGCCCTGGCACGAGACCTCCAGTCGAAGATGGGGATGACTGTACAGGAATCGTCTCTCGATGAACGTATGTTGCAAAACGTTCTGCCGGATACTCACGTGCTGATCCATTGCACGCCAATGGGTATGTGGCCCAACGTGCATGAAACCCCTGTGCCGGCGACATTGCTCCATACAGGACTGACAGTCATGGATATTGTCTACAACCCTCGGGATACCCGGTTGCTGAAGGATGCCAGGGCGGCAGGCTGTCGTACGATTCCCGGACTCGAGATGTTCCTTCATCAAGCCGCCGCGCAGTTCGAACTCTGGACCGATCAGGCTGCTCCAGTCGACGTCATGCGCTCCGTCCTGGAATCCCACTTTTCATGAACATCGTCCTGATCGGCTATCGGGGGACCGGCAAGAGTACGGTGGGTAGACTGCTTGCTGCGCGATTGGGACGAGAGCTCGTGTCCACCGATGCAGAGATCGTTAAACGGGCAAACCGTACGATTCCGGAGATCGTGGCCCGGGAGGGATGGGAGTATTTTCGCAATCTGGAGTCTGATATCTGCAGAGAACTCGCCGACCGTGACAAGCTTGTGATCGATACCGGTGGCGGAGCCATACTTCGCACGCAAAATGTCGAGGCATTGAAGGAGAGGGGCAACATATTTTGGCTGACGGCCTCTGTTGAGACAATCACGAAACGAATCAGCGGCGGCAGTCAGCGTCCCTCGTTGACAGGGACCAAGTCGTTCGTCGATGAAATTCAGGAGGTCTTACGGGAGCGAACGCCGAGCTATCAAGCGGCAGCCGACCATGTCATTGCGACCGACGATCGATCAATCAACCAACTGGTTGACACGATACTCGCACTGGTGTGAGCAGACTGGATCATGGTCTCTGCCAGGTCAGGATGAGGCTGTGCTGTCGCCTTGTCCTTGACAGGATCTCAGTCGAAGTGTTTGAAATAGCCACGTGCGCCCGTAGCTCAATTGGATAGAGCATCGGACTTCGGATCCGAGGGTTGGGGGTTCAAGTCCCTCCGGGCACACCAGCGATGAAAAGGCTACGTACCTGCGCGCGGGCTGCTCCCCTCCCTCACCGAAACCTGGGCGATCCTGTCCCAAATCAGGCCACCACTTGTCGTTGGGGCTGGCCCTTCTCCGAAGTATCTTCTAGATGAACCAATTTGCCCAGAGAGGGACAGGCGTCCATCATTGACAAATACAATTCCAGGCTTGTTTGGTGAAGGGCGTTGACGCGAACAAATTCGACTCCGAACAGTCCAAGGGCATTCCACCGGACAATCGCAAGTTGGATTTCGATCGACGTGTCTCGCTTTGGCATTTGTATGAGGAGGTGAAGGTGCTGCCCCTTCTCCGGAGCCTGCGCCACAGCAATCACACATCCGTCTCTACTGAGATTGACGATGTCGCCTTTCGCGTGGAACAGTTCGCCGAAGATCAGCACTGGCACCACAGTCAAGACTCGCCGATGCGCTCGATGTTCCCAGGACATGAGTCAGTCCTTTCTGGTTTCTAGAGTCACTATTCACGTGGAGGACGGGCTCCATTCCTTCGACCAGCCTGTAGGACCACCAGCCATAGAAGGTAATGACGCTCCTGTGCTCCGTGCCTCCGTGTGACAGAAGGATAGCCGTAAGTTCGAGGGAGCGAAATTCCCCATGAGAGGTACTTCAAAGGAGGGGGGAGAACGGATATATTAGTTAGGAGTCAACATCACATGTTCGTTGGGCTTATCAGGTGGACTTCGAACGCTTCCCGCCATCCTGTCGTCCGGTGGGCGAATCCGATTCCTGGAAGACGATAGGGGCAGAGGGCGACCTTATGCCCCTTGACCCTCGGGGAGAACCTGCGTACAAGCAGGGAGTCCTGCGAGGTTACGACCGATGAAGTTAGTCCAGAAACGATCCAGAAAGACGGGCCTCCCCCCTGGTACCCTTGTCCATATCGGCGAGAAAAAGACGGACAAGGTTACGATTACGGCCTTCAACTATGCCGGTGTCCGTTGCGACGAACACCAAGTCCTGTCGCTCGATGAGCTTGCGCCACCGACCGATGAATCCGTCACCTGGGTAAATGTAAGCGGCGTCCATAAGATGGACATCCTGGAATCGTGCGGGAAGCAGTTTCAGCTTCATTCCTTGCTCCTCGAAGACATTGCCAACACTGATCAGCGGCCAAAACTTGACGACTATGAAACCTGCTTGTTTCTCGTGTTAAAGATGCTTTCCGTGACCGACCGACAGGATATCGTCGTTGAACAAGTGAGTCTTGTCTTCGGGCGGAACTTTGTTCTGTCCTTTCAGGAAAACGGGACCGACGTCTTCACACCAGTGCGGGATCGCCTTCGTGGAGGTAAAGGACGGCTCAGGCAATCAGGAGCCGATTACCTGTTCTATTCACTGGTCGATGCGATCGTGGATCAATACTTCGCTGTAGTGGAGGTGTTAGGCGAGAAGATCGAAGAACTGCAAGATCTGGTGGTCAGCGATCCTCAGCCGGAGACGCTGCGCCGGATTCACTCCCTCAAACGGCAGTTGCTGTTTTTGCGGCGGGCGGTGTGGCCACTCCGTGAAGTGACAAACAATCTTTCCCGATCGGAATGTCCATTTTTACAGGAGTCGACGAAGGTATTCTTTCGCGATGTGTATGATCACGTGGTTCAAATTGTGGACACCATCGAGACGCTTCGTGAAATGGTCTCGGCCAGTCTCGATATCTACCTGTCGAGCATCAGTTATCGGCTGAACGCCGTGATGAAAGTTCTGACGATCATTACGACGATTTTCATGCCGCTGACCTTCATTGTCGGTATTTATGGGATGAATTTCGAGCATATGCCGGAGCTGAAATGGGAATGGGGCTACCCGCTGATCATCGGCGTAATGGTGATGATCGCGATCGCCATGGTGGGATTTTTCATACGTAAGAAGTGGATCTGACAGACTGCAGAAACATTCTGGGGGTACACCGGCACGGAGTTCGTGGCTGCGAGTTCCAGGACTCACCTTGGCGGGGCGATCTGCACATGAGACTAGAAACGAAGACCGTGAAATTTCTACGTCAACGTACCAAGAGATGGAGGGAGTGATGATGAGGCGACGGTGTTTCGCCATCGCGATAGGCCTCCTGGTGCTTGGGGGGTTGGTTGAGGTGACACATGCGCCGGGAGTAGCGGCCGATGTGCCTGGCGTCATCCAGAAACCTGACGTAGCTCTGGCAGGGGCGCAGCGGTTCGTCATCCTGTCGGCCTTGAACAATGACGGGGTGTTGGATAAACAAACTGGCCTCGTGTGGGAGAAATCCCCGCAGACTGCGAGCGCCAGGTGGAGTGTGGCCCGTCGAACCTGCGCCGAGAAAAATGTCGGAGGTCAGAAAGGCTGGCGTCTGCCTTCCTTGTCAGAGTTGCAGAATATGGTGGATCCTTCCATAGCTCCTCCAGGCCCGACTCTTCCACCGGGCCATCCGTTTCTGGCGGTTCAGTCGGCCGTGTATTGGTCGGAGACGAGGCCTGGTGAAGATCCCAAGGGCGCGTGGGCCGTGCATTTCGGCTTAGGCGGCGGTGCGGTTTTCATCAATGGGGCCCACGCCGTCCAAGTTTGGTGTGTCCACGATGGCCTGAAGGCGGATCAGCGTTGAAGCATCGGTGATCGAATTGATGTGAAGCTTGAGGGGGCAAGGAACCCATCGAACGGAATAGTCAATGGCGAATGGTTTAAGGAGGTTGCTATGCCGCGCGGCTTCCTGGGGGGATCTTGGGCTGGAGACGGGAGAGACAGGAGTTTATTCGTCGGTGATGTCGACGCGGTCGACGAAGTAAGCGGTCTCCCCGAAGCAAGTCGTGGGAAGATAGCGAAACTCTTTATAGTGCAGGACCAATCGTTTCCCCATGGCCTGCGAGATTTGTGATGCCACTTTCCCATCTCGGACCGAAAAGGCCCACAATATCGGGGCGACGCCCGGCACCGTGGTCATGGCCAGCTCCCCTTCATGTGTCTTGCAGATCCAGCCCTTGTGGGAAAATTTCTGAATGTAGCCGGCTCGACTGCCGTCGGAATAGCTGTAGTTGAAGGCGACAAGCAGATAGCCCGCGGCAATGAAGAGTAGGAGCACGATCACCACAAACAGCTTCTTCATCAAGCCCTCCCCTGGTTGTGACACAGATCAGTGAATAACCAGGGGGCCTCGGCTTTCCTCTGAGTTTCGTATGCGGCGATGGCTGCCTCGTGTTGCAACGTCAATCCGATTGAGTCAAGACCCCTGTACAAACAGTCTTTTCGGAAGGGATCGATCTCGAAGCGAGAACGGGTGCCGTCCGGAGTGGTGACGGTCTGGCTCCCGAGGTCCACTGTCAGCTGGTACCCGGGCATCGCGAAGACATCGTTCATCATCGACAGGACCTTGTCAGGCTTCAAGACGATTGGCAGCATCCCGTTTTGGAAGCAGTTGTTGTAGAAGATGTCGGCGAAGCTTGACGCGATGACGCAACGAAAGCCCTGGTCAAGGAGCGCCCAGGGGGCATGCTCACGCGACGACCCGCAGCCGAAGTTATCGCGCGTCAGGAGGATCGTCGCGCCATGAAAGCGCGGTTGATTCAGAAAAAATGCCGGGTCCTGCGAACCGTCCTTCTGTTTCCGCCAATCGTAGAATAGCCCTTCGCGGAGCCCGGTCCGCTTAATCGTCTTGAGAAATTGTTTCGGGATGATTTGGTCGGTATCGACATTAGCTCGGTCCAGCGGCGCGACCAGACCTGTTAGGGTGGTAAAGGGTTGCATAGCTCCTCTATTTCCAGGTTCGGATATCGACGAAGTGTCCCTCGACGGCGGCTGCTACGGCCATGGCCGGAGAAACAAGATGTGTGCGGCCGCCGGCCCCCTGGCGCCCTTCGAAATTTCGATTGCTGGTCGAGGCGCAGCGTTCTCCCGGCTGAAGCACGTCGGCATTCATGGCCAGGCACATACTGCAGCCGGCTTCGCGCCACTCGAATCCCGCCTCTTTGAACAGGTGGTCGAGCCCTTCCTGTTCCGCCTGTTGTTTCACCAGGCCCGAGCCAGGCACCACCATCGCTCGTACTCCCGTGGCAACGCTTTTGCCCCTGGCCAAGTTGGCTGCCAGGCGGAGGTCTTCGATGCGTGAATTGGTGCAGGATCCGATGAACACCGTATCGATCTTGATATCGGTCATGGGCATATTCGGGATGAGGCCCATGTATTCCAATGCCTGCGTCGTGGCCTGGCGCTGGTTCTCGTCGGTGATTGTCTGGGGGTCCGGCACTCGTTGATCGATTCCTGTCACCATCCCGGGACTGGTACCCCAGCTGACCTGTGGGGCGATGTCCTCAGCCTGCATCGTGACGGTCATATCGTATCTCGCGTTCGTATCAGTCTTGAGTTGCCGCCATGTCTGTACGGCCTGCTCGAACAGCTCTCCCTTCGGAGCCAAGGGCCGCCCTTTGAGATAAGCAATGGTGTTCTCGTCTGGTGCAACCATTCCGGCGCGCGCACCGCCTTCGATCGACATGTTGCAGAGCGTCATGCGTCCTTCCATGCTGAGGGCTCGGATCGCCGAGCCTGTGTATTCGATGACATAGCCGGTCCCTCCGGCTGTGCCGATCTTGCCGATGATGGCGAGAATGGCATCCTTCGCCGAACAGTGATTCGACAGCATCCCATCGACGCGGACCTCCATGGTCTTGGGTCGTTTCTGTACCAAGCACTGGGTGGCCAGTACATGCTCTACTTCGCTGGTGCCGATGCCGAAGGCCAAGGCCCCGAATGCACCATGGGTCGAGGTATGAGAATCACCGCATACAATGGTCGTCCCTGGAAGAGTAAAGCCCTGTTCTGGTCCGATCACATGCACGACGCCCTGGCGGATATCATTCATACCGAAGAGCATAATGCCGAAGTCACGGCAATTTTCTTCCAATGTCTGGATTTGTTTTGCGCTGAGAGGATCAGCGATGCCCATGGTCCGGTCGGTGGTCGGGACGTTGTGGTCCGGTACAGCCAATGTGGCGCCAGGACGGCGAGGTCGGCGACCGGAGAGTTTGAGTCCTTCAAACGCTTGCGGCGACGTCACTTCGTGGACCAGCTGACGATCGATATAGAGCAGGGTGGTCCCGTCCGGCTCTGCACGGACGACGTGAGACTCCCAGATTTTGTCGAAGAGGGTTTGAGCGGCCATAGGTGTTCCTCGTTGATCGGTTCCTCCGGCAGGGTACATCCGAGAGGAAGCATATTATACAGAGTCCTCCTATGTTCTGTACAAGAGCGCTCATCTAATTATTGCGTTGAACGTATAAACGTGGTAGCAACGCAAGGCTGACAAGTACGAGTTTCCATCCGCGCTGCTGCACCAGAGGATGCGCGTGACTATTCAGATCTGGGCCAATCCTGCCGTCATGGATTGGTCGCAATTGCTCCTCAACAGTTTTCGCCACTGGACCGGGCGTGACCTGCTCGAACGAGTGGGCGATCCTGCTTACCAGGCTCACGCCCTCTTTCTCTCGCCCTGTATCGTCATTTCACATGGGACGGAAGAGGATCCCATCATCAATTACGGGAATCAGGCGGCAATGGAGCTTTGGGAGACGACCTGGGAGGACCTGACGCGGACACCGTCACGGCTGACAGCGGAGCCGATAAATCGGGCTGAACGTGAATGGATGTTGGAACAGGCTAAGACCCGCGGCTACCTCGACACGTATCAAGGTGTGAGAGTGACTTCAACGGGACGCCGCTTCCTCGTCGAAAACGCCATCATCTGGAATGTTGTGGATGCGGGGGGACAGAGGGTCGGGCAGGCCGCGACTTTCTTGCATTGGACCTGGCTGGACTGACAGACTTTAGAAGGGAAAATAAATATCGAATCCCCCATAGCTCCCGCTGTGAAAAGTATTTCAGTGTGTTGAGAGTTGGTTATGTCCAGAGTTCGAGAGAGTTTCGGTGGACAATGGCCCTGAGAATATCGCTGGTTGTCACAATGCCGACCAAGTGACGGGATCCGTCGAGGATTGGAATCGCGTTCACCTGTTCGTCGAGCATGACCTGGGCGATCTCGCGTATTTCTGTCGTCGGGGTGGCGGACATGACCCGGTTGTTCATCACACGGGTGAGTGTGTGCTTGGCCGGAGATCCCGGCGAATCAACGGATTCCAGTTCATGCGCGTAGGGCAGCAGTTCGTGGTTCGAAACCATTCCGACCAACGTGCCATGGACTGATGTCACAGGGAGATGGTGAATCCCCTTGTGTTGCATCATAGTCCATGCCTCCAACAGCGTAGAGTCAGACGGCAACGAGGTAACGGGCGAGGTCATGATGTCCTGTGCAAGGAGGGCGGGTTTCGATGCAGGGGGCTGGTGCGCCTGTTGCTGGTACGCCTGTCGAGCGAGGTATGCTGCATGCTCGGCATCCTGTCGTTCTTCATCTTTTGCGCGATCTCGTCTACGGTCGGCGTCGGCCTGCGTTGCAGGTGGGCGATGGGATACCGGTAGCGCAGGATGTATTTCTACGATGCCACCGACCGTGCGTATAATCGGCATGGCGACCTCACGATGTTTGTATCGGGTCCCAGTAGGAAATACTTAAGCCAGAAGGTCGGATTTCAGGACGTGCATCGGGGAGAAGAAGGGATCGATTTCGTGTGAAATGCAAGACATGAGTAGGCTCTAGGGGAGAGCAAGGAACTGAAACCGAGGACAAGAACGACCATCAACGATCACAGTTTCTAGGAACATTGCCTTTGGTCTGATCCAAAGCCCGCATTCGCCGTACGCGGCTCGATAGACTACATATTCCTCCTCTGTTTCTGAATGCCGAGCCACTCCCAGCACCTCATATTCGTGGCCTTTATAGTGCCGATAGCGACCAGGCTGCACCATCATGTATCCTTCCCCTCCCAACTCCATACCATAAAGGGAACGATCAATGAAATCACAGAGTCGCGTTTCAACGCATAAGAGACATGATGTCATCGTCATTGGCGGCGGGTCAGCTGGCTATGCTGCGGTGCGGACCGCGCGCGATGCCGGCGCCGATGTAGCGATTGTGGATCAAGGCCCGCTGGGAGGGCTCTGTATTCTGCGTGGCTGCATGCCGACAAAGGCCATCCTGCGTTCCGCCGAGGTCGCGGCCCTTCTCAGGCGGGCGAAGGAGTTCGGACTCTCTTCGGTTTCGTCCAGTGCCGATCTGTCGGCGATCGTAGATCGAAAAGATCGGTTGATTCGCGAGTTTGCTGACTATCGAATCCAACAGCTTCGCGACCCGGCCTTTGCGCTCTACGAATCCCGGGGCAGGTTTTGCTCGCCCCATGAAATTGACATAGGAGGTACCAGGCTCTCTGCACGCACCTTCATTATTGCAACCGGCTCCAGTCCTTCCGATGTTGTCATACCAGGTTTATCGGACCTAGATTTCTTCACGAGCGATACGATCCTGGACCTGCGTACGCAACCGGCTTCCCTGTTGGTATTGGGGGCAGGGCCTGTGGCACTCGAGCTGGGTCAGTTCTTTGCCAGGCTGGGCACGAAGGTCACGATTCTCCAGAGGGGGCGTACGGTCTTGTCGCAGATGGACGAGGATGTCGGGCTGGCGCTCGAAGCGGCGTTGAAAGAGGACGGCATCGAAGTCGTGACGGAAGCGCAGGTGCTCCGTGGCGACTGCCAAGAGGGCCGGAAATCGGTGTGGGTGCAACACCGTGGCCAGGAACGGGTTTTCGCGGCGGAAGCGATTCTGCAGGCGTTAGGTCGCCGTCCCAATATTTCCGGGTTGCAGTTGGATGCGGCAGGGGTGGCTGTGACGGAGGGCCGGATCATCGTCGACGCGGCGATGCGAACATCGCAGCCACATATCTTTGCCGTAGGTGATGTAAACGATTTGAATCCCATCGTGCATCTCGCCATCCAGCAGGGTGAGATTGCCGGGTACAATGCGACCCATGCCGGAAAGCCTTCAAGAAACATCGATCATCGGCTTGATGCATAGGTGGTCTTCACAGAACCGCAAGTAGCGGTTGTGGGACTGAATGAACGGATGTGTCGCTCGAAGGGGATCCGCTATCTTACTGCGTCCTATCCCTTTGCCGACCATGGGAAGGCACTTTGTCTCGGGGCATCACATGGCTTCGTGAAACTCCTTTGTGCGCCGCCGATAGGCGAACTCCTTGGCGCGCAGATCGTCGGCCCTGAGGCGGGTGAGTTGATTCATGAACTGATCGCGGTGATGTATTACCACGGGACCGTGGCTGATCTCGTGCGCATGCCCCATTACCACCCCACGCTGGCTGAAATCGTGAC
>JACAFD010000082.1 GCA_013388555.1 Nitrospirota bacterium
AATGGTGAGACGACTCTACCACGAGAGAAGCAGCATGAACAGTCTCAAGATCGCCCGCGAGACCAACCGGCCGCTCCGGTTGCCGACCACGCGCACGGTAATAATCGACAATCGCATGCCGCGCAATCTGATAGAGCCACGACAGCAGCCGGCTCCGGTCCTTAAGACCGCCAAGTCCTCGCTGCATCCGCAGGAAGACCTCCTGCGAGAGATCCTCCGCTGCCGCCTCATCGGCCACACGCTTCGCAATGAACGCGCGAAGACCGTTCTCGACCTCGCTCCAGATATGCTGACTGTCCGGCATCATGGCTCCACCCGCTGTCGTTCCATACGGTAGCGCTCCTTACGAAGCGGCACAAGCTGCCGGTTGGGCCGCATCACTGCCCTTCGGCACACAACAGCCTGTATTTTTTAGCGATCCCGTTACGGCCAACTGCTCATGGACCGTAAAGATTTCCCAGGGATTGCCGTCCGGGTCGGTAAACCACAGTTTATCCTGCCGCGCAAAGCAACAGGCCACGTTTTCCTCGACTCTTTCAAGAATGCCCCGTTCTTGTAGCTGCTGTTTCCACCTCGCAATGCCATCGACCGATTCGACTTCGATACCGAGGTGGTTCACCGTACTCACCCTACCGGTGGTCGATACGAGCGATAGATTCAGCGCCGGTGACATCAGATCGAACTTGGCATAGTCCGTCGTCTGTTTCTGCGGTGCCACGCCAAAGACCTTCTGATAGAAGGCAACCGAGGCAGGCACGTTTCGCACGTCGAGAGAAAGATGGGGTCTCATGGGATTCTCCTTTCGAGTGAATGGGAAGGCACTATGCCTCCCTCATCTCTATAGACGGAAATTCCCGGAAAAGGACGCAAGTCGTACTCTGCGAGACGAGCGAGATGGGGCTGTCAGCGTTCGTCCTGATCGATTGCCTCGAATACGCTGCCGACAGGGGATCTCACTGACCTGGGATAGAACAGCCATTTGGCAAGGTGGCGTGTGAGGTAGCCGGGATGTCCCTTGGCGCCAAGCACAGTGGCGCAGTGGTTCCACTCAGCAATGCGTTCTGGACTAGAGCCGGGAAGCGCGAGGAACCATTGGGCCAACGCAGCGTTATCCGCCGACTGTCGAACTGCGGCGAGGAACTCGTCGATGGTGAGGCCGAAGTGGCGAAGAAAATACCCGTCTACGCCAAGTGGGCTGCCAAAGGCGAGTCGATAAAGAAGCGGAAGCTGTTGATTGAGAGCGAGTCTTGCTTTCTCTGCGAAACGCGGAAGCCACATACAGCCAGCCAGCCGGTCATGGGGTCGGGGAAGATGCATCGATGTGTGGCTACAATATTTCTATGGTTTAGATTTTACGAAACAGCCGATCGTGTGATCGTTTACCAGCCCAACTGCCTGCATGTAGGCATAGACGATGGTGCTGCCGACAAACCGGAAGCCGCGCTTCTTGAGATCTTTCGATAAGGCATCGCTCTCCGGGGTTGTCGCTGGGACCTCGGCCATCGTACGCGGACGATTCACTTTCTGTTTTCCACCGACGAATTGCCAGACGTAGCAATCGAATGAGCCGAACTCCTTCTGCACCGCCAGAAACGCTTGCGCGTTGGTTACAGCCGACTCGATCTTGAGCCGGTTGCGGATGATGCCGGGATTCTTCAGCAGCGCGGCTTTCTGCTTCGCCGTAAAGCGCGCAACCTTTACAGGATCAAACTCTGCAAACGCCTCGCGATACCCGTCGCGCCGTCGCAAGATTGTGTCCCATGTCAGCCCCGCCTGCGCGCCCTCTAACAGCAACATCTCGAAATGCTTCCGGTCGTTATGCACCGGCCGACCCCATTCCCTGTCGTGATAGCGAATCATATGCGGCTTGTCGCCAGCCCAGCCGCAGCGGGTCTTCTCGTCGGACATCGATCGAAGTTGTTTGATCAATGGTTTTTCCATAGCTTTCTATATCGGATCAACCGGAATACACCACTTCGGTTTCATACGACCGAAGTCGGTCCGCACATGACGCCGAAGGGTGCGCTTCGAATCGAGCACGACAGGCCCGCGAGACCCGCGCCAAAACACCACCCAATGCCAGAACGCGCGGCCCCGTTCTTCATGCCACTTGATGGCAAGCAACGCAAGATCGGGCAGGGCCTCCCATGAGCTGAAAGGCACTTCGCGTCGTGCTGCCTGAAACCCGTATTCCTTGAGCAGCCTGCGGACATGGTCTGTTTCGGACCACAACTTCTGATCATCGGCGGAAATGCCGAGCCGATTCGCCACATGCTTTGCCTGTGCGTAGTTCACACCTGCCAGGGTTGCCACACTCGCAATGCCGCACCCAGTCCGTTGGAGCTGTACTACTGGCTTCATATCAGATCCTCTTTTAACTTCCGTCCGCCTGAGATGCTGAACCCTTCACACTGATCAAATGATATTGAATACCCCACCGGAGCCTGCTCCAATTTTGCCGCCCTTCTGAGTTCTCACTATTGAGAAGAACCAACTCCGATTGGGCCATGCCCGACCTCTATCTCACATAGGCCAGAAAATCCGATCACCAAAGCAGCGAAGAAGTATAGACGACTATCCGGCAGGGAGAAAAGCTGTCTGTCCTCTGTTAGCCCCCATCTAGCAGTCTGTCGATAAGCTAGATGACGACACCGGAAATGGCACCACGTCGAAGTCACTGATGGAAGATGAATCGCCTGCAGGCTGTTCAGAAAGGCCGTCCAGCAAGGCCGCAGCGAGCGAAGAGGCGACGCGTACTCCGTGTAGTACGTTGAGCCTCTGAGCGACGCGAGAACGCCGCTGGCGGGCTTTCTCAACAGCCTGCTAGCAAACCGATTCAGTTCCGTGTAGCCTACCCCCCATGAAACTCTGTCCATCATGCCGACAGGAACTTCCGGAGATTAGTCGCTACTGTTCTCAGTGCGGCCAACGGCTTCATGCAGAGCCAGTTGACCTCTCCCCGCCCCCGCCGTCCGTCAAACCGCAACAGGGCCAACTGAACGTTGAAGTTCTCTACGGCATGGTGGCGATGCTGGTCCTCGCGATTCTATTCCCACCCTGGGAAACCCCACCGTCAAAGCCCCCTGAGTTTCTCGGTATGCATTTCATCCTGAGCCCACCGACACCTGATGCCGTCATGAGCCGACTGCTGCTGACGATCGAGCTCGTCACCATCGCCATCGCTGGGCTGTACGGATCGTTCCTCTTCCGGCAAAAAAAACCCTGAATCGACACATCGCAAGTATCATTCTTCACATTCCTATTAGGGCAGTTTCCGTTGCGGCCAGGGAATTGGAACATTCGGAAGGCTGCTCAAAATGGTCGCCCAACAAGGCCGCAGGCGAGAAGAAACCGGAGGCGTAGCCTCTCGGCTACGTTGAGGATTTTTTCGAGTCGAGAACGAAGTTGGAGGCCATTTTCAGCAGCCGGCTAGTCGAGCGCCAGCGTGAGACACTTAGCCGAACCGCCCGATTTCATGAATTCATCGAGCAGGACTGGATGAGGATGATAGCCGTGTAAGATCAACAGAGATTCTGTTTTCGGGCAGCCGGCCGGCAGCACGACATGTTTCCCGACACAGACAGAATTGCAGGCAAACCTTAGAGCCTCATCTTCTGGCACCACAAGACGTCTGGTGGGATCGATTCGTTCGGCAAGAGCTTCTTGCCCATAGTGATCGAACGCGGGAGGGAAATACAGGAGTTCACCGCCGCTCAAGGGGCACAAACAGGTATCGAGGTGATAGAACCGGTCGTCGACCAGTTCCAGTGGAATGATCTCCCGGTGAAACCAGTCACTCAGCGTTGGAAAGACACGGATATCCGACCGTTGTCGATAGCCACCGAACCAGGTATCGGCAAATCCCAAGAGATCCCCTGCCCCCTCGAAGTAGGCGCCAGATTCCAGCGTGACGACTTCGTACCCCTGCCCACGAAACCAGTCTTCGAAGTGTGCCTCTTCCCGCTGCCGCTCGGGATAACGAAACCGGCTCGGTACCGCTTTCCCTCCGACGACAATGCCGGCATTCGCCGTGAACACCAGGTCGGGTAATCCTGGCACCGGCTTCATCCGTTCCAGAACCGCGCCGACGTCCTGTTCGAGGACTTGCATGAGGCGATGCCACTGGAGGACTGCCTGACCAGAATTGACAGCATTTGAACGGCGCATCCAGGGATTAATCTCGTATTCGATCGCGAAGTAGTCAGGCGGACAGACTAATAGACGACTCATGACCGGTACCCGTGAATCGTGAATCGTGAATCGTGAATCGCAGGACTCTCGATCTCGCCCCTCAAAAGCCCTTCACGATTAACGATTAACGTTTTACGTCTCATATGCGCGCTCCTAGTTCGCGCGCCAGCTCGTTCAGAAACGACGCGGCATCCATGACCAGCCCGACTGCCTGAAAACTTCCCCGATCCGCGAGTTTTGTCGGGACGGCCGGATTGACATCGACGCAAACGGACGGGACTGAGGCAGGCAACAGATTGCCTGTGGCCACCGCATGCAGCGTCGAGGCAACGAGCATGGCCAGTCCGATACCGGAAATTGCCTTACGCATGGCTACCTGGGCCTCTACCGAATCAGTAATCACGCCCGGCAAGGGGCCGTCATCGCGAATCGTGCCGGCCATGACGACATGGACGCCCCGCCTGACACAGGCCGCCATAATTCCGGTCTTGACGACTCCCGACTTGACCGCTGCTTCGATGCTGCCGATACTCCTGATCCGATTGATGGTTCGCAGATGGTGCTCATGTCCATGCGGAACGACGCGGCCTGCCGCATGCCGATAACCAAGCGATGTGCCATAGAGTTCGACTTCCATATCATGAGCAGGCAACGCGTTTCCGCAGAATAAGACATGGATGAATTCTTCCTCGATGAGCCATGCCAACGCCTCGCGCCCTCCGGCATGCACAATCGCCGGACCTCCCGCCAGCAGCACCTTGCTGTCCGTCTTTCCATCCCTGAACCCTGTTCGCAACTGCAGAAGGCGCTTCGCGATGTCGCCGATAACATGCCCGTGGGGCCGCTCGGAAGACACTTGAGATTCCATGAAGCTGAACACATCACGGTCACGTGGCCGCTGCAGCGGAATCACCCGCACGCCCTCACGACCGGTCACGATCAAATCCCCGCGCGTCACTTCCCCCATTGGGATCGTGCGAGCAGTCAGACGAACTGTGTCCACGAGAATCCCCAGGTCCATTTCGATTCTCTCCACCTCCACCCACTGGTCGCGTACTCGCACCTGAGTGGGCAAATGGGTGGTCGCGTAGAACTCGTCGGGAAAGATGCCGTCCGCCGGAGCCGGACTCAGCCGGCAATCCCGTTCACTTTCGACCGACGCGCCGTGAGGTTGGATCGCATGGAGAATCTCACTGAGCAGCTTCGCGGACGAGGCCCGCACAATGATCCTCGCGCGCGACGGCTCCTCACGAGTCTTGCCGATCTGCACATCCTCGAAATCGAATGTGCCGCCCATCATCAGGATCGTGTCCAGCACCTTCGCCAGGATCAACGAATCGATGATATGACCTTGAAGCAGTACGGTTTCTTGGTCCTGCACCATAAGTCAGACTCCCACTCTATATATGGATAGGGTTCGCACATATTCTACCACCAGTATCAACCTCCGCAGATCGGATTCTGACGGTATACCAATCCCTGCGGGCGACTCAAAATGCTCTGCTAGCGAGGCCGCAGGCGAGCAAACACCGGAAGCGTAGCATTCTCACCCGCCCAACCCCAAGCTGTCAGAACAGCTCTGCTCCCGTGTGCGGCACGTTGAAATTTGTTCAAGCCTAGAACAATGCAATGCAGGCTGCTCAAAATGCTCCGCTAACAAGGCCGCAGGCGAGTGAAAACCGGAGGCGTACCCTCTGGGGTACGTTGAGGATTTTCACGAGTCGAGAACGAAGTTAACGGGCATTTGGGGCAGCCTGATAGTCGGTTTTCATGAGTTCGCGTAAGACATTGGTCGCATAGGCGCCGGGAGGAAGCGAGAAGGAAAGGGTGAGCACCGACCCTTCCAGGGCCCATTCCAAATCGGTAAGAGGGATTCGGAACGAACGCCGTTCACCGCGAAACCCACAGGCCCTCGCGGCTTCGGTGAGACTCTCCGGCGTGGCCCCGCTTTCCGCAACCACAGCCCGTTCGATCTCACCCGGTTCTCCGCTGGCCCACGACACACGCGATCCAAATAGGACGCCGGTGGGACTGATCTCGAACCGGTCGGCCCGTGGCTGTTCCTTCACGGCATCTTCGACCGGAAAACAGGCGCCATTGTCCAATTTCATGGCCCAGTCTCCGATCAGGATACGGTCGAGTCGATCCAGTCGTCTTGCCAACATGTCATTAAAGAAGTGTGATTGATAGGCGTTGAGGTACCACATCCGCTTTGACCGGCTCAGCCTGTTCCGGCGGGCCGGGTCCACCAGCAACTCGGCTCCGATTTGATAGTTCTGCCCGCTCCGCCCTTGCCGTTGTTGGCCGAAATAATTCGGCACGCCTCGCCGCACCAGCATGTCTAGGACGAGAGGCACCGTTTCGCTGGCGTGCGTTGCGACATCCCGGATTATCAGCCGAAAGTGGTTCCCTGAGTGATGCCCAGGGCGCAAGCGATTGCGGTGCCGGCCCAGCACCTCTACAGACAAGAGCTGTTCGTCCACTGTCAGTCGATCCAGCTGGTCAGTCGTGACGCCGAGAAGCGAGACCATCTGGATGGTCACGGCCCTGGCGTCTTTGAGACCCGCCACACCGATCGCTTGTGCTTTCACTCCCAGGACAGAAGACAGTCGCAGGACGAGGTCCGGAGTCGAGAGCAGGCGTTTTTTGATCCTAACGTAGAGATGTTCCCCCTCCCCGCAAGGAAGATAGAGCGGCCGTTCCTCGACCTGAAAGTCTTCCGGGATTGTCCGCATCTGCCCGCCGATGCCCGGCAATGTCGCTGTCAAGAACGGCATGCTCATAGAGCAAGGGGATCCTTCGTCATTTGCATTGGATCGAAACATACCGCTTCCCGCACGTCTAGCCTTTCCTGCCAGTCTCACGCATCCTGCTTGGATATCCTGATAGAATAGTCGGATGAAGTGGTTCGCATGGTATACTTTTTTATGTCTTTTCGCTCAACCTTCTACCAAACAGTCTGCTCCGAATATCAGCCTCCAAGAGACTGGCGAGCCGGGCCCCATCTGTTGGTGGAACTGGTCTTCCTCGCGGTTCTGATATGGACTCTGTTCCCAGAAGGCTCACTGGGTAGAGAGAACGGAATTTTTCAACAGTTCACCCAACATATCGGACGGCAGATCCACAAAGACAAACAGGATTTTGCACAGGCCAACAACTGCGTCTCATGGTTTTATAAGGCGAAAAAGACGCCCCGTCCGGGTGTGCAGGGAATCAGCTGGAACCCCACCCCTTCATCCCGGCTCGAAACGGATTGTCATCGCACCTATCCAGGTGGCATCGACGATGCGCGAGATGATCTCGCTAAGACACAGGCATTGCTCTCCGTCAGTCTCACCTTCTACGAATTTGCCTTGGTTGCGGACCAGAATGATGATGCGATCTACAGTCCTGCAGAAATTCGAGACTTGTTCCGCTCCCTCTCACTCTCGTACGATGACGGGGATTCGACCACGAAGCAGGTCACAGTGCTGACGGAAAGATTTGACAGTTTGTACCGCAAGCGCAACATGGACGCTTTGATGCAAGGCATGAGTGATCTCTATGAACTGGGCTATCGCGTAACTCCCTCCGATCGCGTCGAGCTGGATCGGGTGATGGGATGACTCGACGCCCGGGATCCTGGCCTGATCGGGCCCGTTCCTTCATCGGCTATTGTCTCAGCGAACCCCTCTATCGGCTCTTTAGTCTCGTTCCCCACTTGGAAATCGGGCTCTCCACACACGAGATTTCCCGACTCACCTACCGCCACAGCTTCTTAGCAGGGCGGCGGGCTGCTCATCTGAGCGATCTGCATCTCGACCGTTATCAGCCACGACATGATCTCATTATCGCCGCCATCGGCGAACTTCGACCCGACTGGATTTTTGTCACCGGCGACCTGCTCAACGTACCGGAGGGATTACCACATCTGTTTCGATTTCTCGCCGGCTTGCGGAAAATTGCACCGGTCTACGTTACCTTGGGCAACCATGATCACTACAGCGGCGTGCCGATCGACCAGTATTGCGAACTCGCCGATCGCCACAAG
>JACAFD010000165.1 GCA_013388555.1 Nitrospirota bacterium
ATCTCCAAGAGCGCAGACGCAGGATCGCCACGGAAGTCACGACCCATCTTATCGACCTCGTCGAGCATGAGGACCGGGTTATTCGCGCCGGCTCGCCGTATGGCCTGAATAATATGACCAGGAAGCGCGCCGACGTAGGTCCGCCGATGGCCGCGCAACTCGGCTTCATCGTGCACACCGCCGAGACTGAACCGTTCGAACGTCCGCCCCATGGCTCTCGCAATCGATTGCCCCAGGCTGGTTTTCCCGACGCCTGGTGGTCCGACAAGGCAGAGAATCGGCGCCTTAGCTGTCGGATTCAATTTCAACACTGCCAGATGTTCAACGATCCGCTCCTTCACTTCTTTAATGCCGTAGTGATCGCCCTCGAGCACCTGACGAACCGTACTCAACTCTAAACGATCTTCCGAAGCCTTCTTCCAGGGAAGTTCAAGCACCAGTTCAAGATAGGTCCTTAGGACTTGATGGTCAGGAGAGGTGGGTGGCACCTTTCCCAGACGAGCCAGCTCGCGCTCGACTTCTTTACGGACATGACTAGGAAGATCCGCGTCCTGGATCTTCTTTTTGAGGTCTGGGATCTCGTTTTCCTCTCCTTCACCCTCGCCGAGTTCCTGTTGAATCGCTTTCAATTGTTCACGGAGGATATATTCTCGCTGGGTTTTGCCGATCTTGGCCTGAGCTTCACTGGTAATTTTGTCCCGCAGCTGTAGAATCTGGATTTCTTTCGAGAGGGAGCCATACAGCGATCGCAGTAGCTCAATCGTCGATGAACTTTCAAGCAACTTTTGCTCGTCCTGTACCGTGAGATTGAGGAGCGAAGCCACGCGATAGGCCAAAGCGACGGGGTTATCCTCGCTACTAAAGGCTGCCGCTGCTTCCTGAATACCGGGAGCCTGTATTAATCGTGGAAGATCAGTGACTAAATCCTGGATAGCCCTGTGGAGGGCCTGAACTTCCGTACCCTGGTCAGTTGGGTGGTCCAGTCGCCGAACTTGGACAAGGAGAAATGGCTCGGCCTGTTCGACCTTGAGCAAGGCGACCCGCTCGAGCCCCTGGACGAGCGCGTGGATCGTGCCTTCATCTGACCGTCCGATCTGCTTCACAACGGCTTTGGTTCCGATCGTGTAGAGATCTTCGAGCCACGGCTCTTCCATCAGGGGATCGCGTTGCGCGACCACCAGAATCGTCTTCTCTTCCGTTTTCATCGCCGCCTCTACGGCGGCAATCGACCGTTCCCGCCCGACTGTGAGAGGCATCATGATCCCCGGAAAGAGCACGGTGCGTTTAATCGGGACGACCGGGAGTTTGACGGCGATGGCCTCGTTATTCATGTGAAAGTATCCCTTCGCTCGGTCGGTGAATGCACATGAGATCTATATATAGTTAAACAGATAGATTCCGACGAGCACAAGTCAAGAGATCAAGAAGTCTCACAACTAGTGGCGATGGCAGGGATAGCGTGTGGTCAGTTCAGTGAACGACTGAAGTTTGTGCGGATAGCAGAAGTCAGCCGATCAATCACCGGCTGGTAGGAGCCGGTGGCGGCCCGATGAAGGAGAATAGTCCTTACGAAGATGATTTGACGTATTTGGTGTATATTGTTGCACAGCCGTGAAATTCCGGATAAATGCCGGTAAGGGGCGACATTGGGTCATCCCTCAATCTGAAAATCAGGAGGAGAGTAAGGCCATGGGAAGCGGTGCGAATGCTCGGTTCGAAGCGATTCGGGAAGTAAACAGGCGCACGCCGCGCAAGTTTGATCCTCCCCGCGATGAGCAGGGAAAACCTCTGCGGGTTTCAGAATTTTATGGGGTCAATACCTTTGACCTTCACAAGATGAAGGAGCAGCTTCCCAAAGAGGTCTACACGAAACTTGTGCAGACGATTGACATGGGGAAAAAGCTTGATCGGGAAATCGCAAACACCGTCGCCCATGCGATCAAGGAATGGGCGCTGACTCGCAGCGTGACTCATTTTTGTCACTGGTTTCAGCCACAGACGGGAGCCACTGCCGAAAAACATGATGCCTTTCTGAGCTTCGATGACCATAACCGGCCGATCGAAGCATTTTCCGGTTCCCAGCTGATTCAAAGTGAGCCGGACGCGTCGAGTTTTCCGTCTGGTGGCATGCGGACAACATTTGAAGCGCGCGGGTATACCGCGTGGGATCCTTCGAGTCCTGTCTTCATCATGGAGCACACGAACGGAAGGACGCTGTGCATTCCCTCCGTCTTTATTAGTTACCATGGCGATGCGCTTGACGAGAAGACAGCGCTCCTTCGTAGCATTGACGTCCTTTCACACAAGGCGTGCGAGCTGCTTGGGTTAATCGGTGACACAGGAGTGAAACGCGTGGTTCCAACCCTCGGGGTAGAGCAGGAGTATTTTCTCATCGATCGCTCATTCTTTAACCTGCGCCCGGATCTGGTGATGACCGTACGGACATTGATCGGCGGCCAACCCCCGAAAGGGCAGCAGCTCGAGGACCATTATTTTGGAAGCATTCCGGCCCGAGCGCAGGCCTTCATGGCTGAGATGGAATACGAGCTGTATAAAACAGGTGTGCCAGTGAAGACGCGTCACAACGAAGTGGCGCCCTCGCAGTTTGAATCAGCGCCGATTTTTGAAGAAGCCAATATTGCCACGGACCACAATCAATTACTCATGGAAGTCTTGCGCAAGGTTGCCCTCCGTCATAACTTCTCAGTTCTCTTGCACGAGAAGCCCTTTGAGGGAATCAACGGAAGTGGAAAACATAACAATTGGTCGATGTCGATCACAGGTAGCGGCCCCGACCTGGATGGGGATAACCTTCTTGATCCGGGGAAAACCCCTCATCAGAATCTTCGATTTCTTCTCGTGCTGGCTGGAGTCATGAAGGGCGTCCATACCCATGCGGGATTATTGCGTGCGTCGATTGCCTCGGCGGGAAACGACCATCGGCTGGGTGCCAATGAGGCCCCTCCGGCAATTATCTCGATCTTCCTCGGAGACATGCTCAATCGCATTCTCGATGAAATCGAAAAAGGGACGACTCAAGAACAAAACCCGGAAGCAGCGGTGCTGAAGCTCGGAGTGAGCAAGCTTCCCGAAGTCATGAAGGATAATGCCGACCGCAATCGAACGTCACCCTTCGCATTTACAGGGAACAAATTTGAATTCCGCGCAGTAGGTTCATCAGCTTCGACCGCGTTTCCTGTGACGATTCTGAATGCGGCGGCGGCGGACGGTTTTACAGAAATCATCGAATCTCTCAAGGCGAGGTTGACAGCTTCGAACACGATCGAGTCCGCAGTGCTTGAGGTGGTGAAGGAGGCCATCCTAGGCACTCACCCCATTCGATTTGAGGGCAATAATTATAGCGAAGACTGGGTAAAAGAGGCTGAGCGGCGTGGAATTCCCAATCTGCGCAAAACTCCGGAGGCGTTGGCCGAATTGATCAAGCCCGAGTCCAAAGCCATGCTTGCCAAGATGATGATTTTTACCGAAGCTGAATTGGCATCTCGTTATCATGTCAGGACTGAACGGTACGTCAAAAATTTGCTCATCGAAATCGATACCCTGTGCTCGATGGTGGAGACGCAGATTCTTCCTGCCGCATATGCCTATCATGGCATGCTGGCGTCTGCCGTGTTGAACTGCAAGTCTCTTGGAACGACGGCGCCGCAGGCTGATGTGTTGAGCCGTCTTGGAGGCCTCATCAGCTCCCTTCAGACGAAACGCGTGGTGCTAGAGGCCTCGTTGCATAAAATCGAAGCCTTGAGCAGCGAGGAAGAGAAGGCGGTGCTTCTCGCTCACGAAGTGACCTCGGCCATGTCCGATGTCCGCCAAGTCTGTGACGAACTCGAATCCATCGTGGCGGATGATTACTGGCCGCTGCCGAAGTACAGAGAAATGTTGTTCCTGTCCTAGCCAGGACTATTTATGAATACCTCCTGCGTCATCCGATCCTCTCGCCCGGCGAGGCTGTTCTCGCTCAGCCTCCTCGACGGACTGCATGTACGCCTCCGTCGGCCTTATTTGCGAGCAGCCCCGGCGGGCTTCGGTCTCGAACGCCTCGCGACGGCATTCATGAATAATCCGGGCTAGCAGGGTGCTGAAAGAGTCCGCCCACACCTACTTTGTGCGGACTCGAACGATCACCGAGGCGATTTGATCGACCCGGACCGTCGCATCAAAGAATTCCATGCCGCTCAGTTCGGTGATGACGACCGCCTGTGACCCCGCTCTGGACACTTTCCCTTCCAAGTCCTGCCCGGACACCAACTTGAGCTTCACGCGCTTCCCAGCCTGCTGTTCAAGGGTATAGCGAATTGCATCGGGACTGTTTAAACCGATCGCCTGGTCTTCGGCAAACACCAAGGAGACCGTGCCGGAAAATCCACCGATGGCACAGAGAAAACACAAGACCAGGCTGATGTGGACAGGGCTCCATTGACGCGTCATAGATATCCTCCTCTAGGTGGCAGTATTTCAGCGAACGGTGGCGCGCAGTATACCGAATGGCGGTAGACCCTGAAAGGTGAATCGGTTGGTCTTTACACCTATGCGAAAGATGCGCTATGAATGGGCTACATTGTAATGGTGGTAGATATCCGTGGAATGCGTCTTTCAGCTGCCCGCATCAATTCTTAATCCCGACTGTACTACCTCATTACAGGTTTTCGGTATAGTGCTGGTCACCGCCTTTGTTTTTATAAGGCGGCTTTACCGCAAGGACAAGGACAAGTGACCACGAGAAATGCGTGCTGCCTGCCACTTGAATGCTGACCGCCCAATGTAATGGGCAAACCCTGAAGAGCTGCTGGTGCAGCTGATCGCGTCCAAGATGTTGGATTGCAAGACCCTCGACTTTGGAGTGGTAGCCTTGGGTCATGTCTCTTATGATAACTAATAAGTGAACGGCTTAGGTCCCGCGATACACGCGCGGTCTACCCCGATGCAGTGTCTCCATATCCTTTCTGGAAACATCCGCAATATCTGGAAGTTCCGTGCCTTTGTCAAAACACTACCTGCCTGCCCGAAGAAAAAGCGCCAAGCTGGTGGATTAGATTTTCGTTGGCGGAGTGAGGCGTCGTCTGGCTCCCCCTTGGACAATGAGGAATTCATAGAGCCGGCACTCCAAGGCGCCGTTGAAGAGTGGAATGCGTTTGGACGGGGCAAGGCCGATCTGTTTCGGTACGCGGGCATCGCCTGTCAGAACATAGGCGCGCCATCCGGCGAACCGCTGCTTCAGCCAATCGCCGAGTCTGGGGTAGAAAGACTGCAACTCATCCGGTTGACTAAGGCGGACTCCATAGGGAGGGTTGAGGACCATCACACCTCCGTCGGCTGGGGCTTCGAGATCGAGAATGTCGCTTTGCTTCAGACGGATATCGATTCCCACACCAGCTCCCTGAAACGTCCGTTGCGCGATCTTCACCATGGCGGGATCGTGGTCGGAGGCATAGATGGCGGCTGGGACTGCGGCCACTTGTTTGGCGCGAGCCGCTTCACGCAGATGGCCCCAGCGTTTCTCATCGTGAACCAGCAACCGTTCGAAGGCAAAGTTTCGAGAGATGCCAGGCGGAATCTGGCGAGCCATCAAGGCTGCTTCGAGTGGGATGGTCCCGCCTCCGCACATGGGATCGAGCAGGACTTCTTTGGGTGACCAGCCGGCAAGCCGAAGAATTCCTGCTGCCAGATTTTCTCTCAATGGCGCTTCGACGGACATGACACGGTGCCCACGTTTGAAGAGAGGCTCGCCGGAGGTATCCAGATAGAATGTGACAGTGCTCTGGTCGAGAAAGGCGTCGAGCTTGATGTTTGGGCGCTCTGTATTGACGCTGGGTCGCCTGTGGCGCGACGCGACAAACTTATCGCAGACTGCATCTTTGATCCGGAGGGTGAGAAAGTCGAGGCTGGGGAGGGGACAGCGGCGTGCGCTGACCTTGATCTTAATCGTCTGTGAAGGCGTAAACCAATCGGGCCACGCGAGTGCGTAGGCCGCTCGGTAGACATCGTCTTCTGAACGGTAGGGACTCTGTCCGACTTCCCATAGCACGCGGCTGGCGATGTGACTCTTGAGATTGATCCAGTACATGCTCGACCAGGGGGCGGTGAAGCCGATGCCGCCTTCTGTCTTGGTCGTCGTCGGCACACCAAGGCTGTGGAGTTCTGCTTCAAACACAGCCTCCAGACCGCGGGGGCAGGGTGCAAAGAACCGTAGTTTTGTGCTATCCATGGTCATTGATAGTCGAGATTTGCGCGACTAGTGAGACACAGTATTCATTTTCCACGCGGCACTCATCACCCATCACAGCCTGATCATGAACTATTGTAGTGCTTGCGGTGCCCCGGTTACGAAGAAGGTTCCCGAAGGCGACAACTTGCCCAGGTTCGTCTGCGAGATCTGTCGGGCTATTCATTACCACAATCCAAAAATTGTCGCAGGCTGTATTCCGGAATGGGGTGGCGAAATTCTGCTCTGTCGGCGTGCGATCGAACCCAAGTCCGGTCTCTGGACCTTTCCTGCCGGCTTCATGGAGATTGGTGAGAGCATTGAGCAGGCGGCAGCTCGCGAAACCTTGGAGGAAGCACAGGCTCAGGTAGAGCGTATCTCTCTCTTTGCGGTTCTGAGCCTTCCACACATTGGCCAGGCCTACCTGGTATTTCGAGGACCGATGAGTTCTCCCAATTTCGGGGCTGGCGAGGAAAGTCTTGAGGCACAGCTCTTTTCACTCTCTGCTGTTCCGTGGGACCAGATCGCGTTCCCCGTGGTCAAGGACGTCCTGCGCCGCTATGTCGACGATGTGACGCGAGGCGAGTTCCAGGTGCATGTGGCGAGTTTGCCGGACCGCCTCTGCTGATGACAGGATGCCCAAAGGCTATGTCAGCCCGCGAGACAGGCGAGACTGGCCGAGTCAAGAGATTGTAGGTTGTGCGTACGCGCGCACCCCATCAATTTAGGGTCGGAATTGTGAGAGGGGGTGTGCTGGGGCTTTCGCCACCATGGAGAAAGCGGAACCCATCTGACTCAGAGTAGTCAACTGTCACTCCTTCCATCCGTGGCGCACTCAGCTGATCCACCGCAATCGTGAGGCCATCGACTTGCTGAATGTGATCATCAGGTTGGGTGGCCGCTTCTAACGTGACGCTAAAGCTTAGGCGTGAGTGGTCTATATCCCGCACGGAAATTCGGACGACCGGATCCTCAGGATGATGGACTTGTATCGCCTTTAGCTTTGCGACGGCGGCAACGGTGACAGAAATCATGAACGGAGCTCTCTCTGCCGGATGAAGCCGTGAATATCGACTAGATGATCTTCCCGGTCGATTGAATAAAAAATTCGCCAGTCTTCGACAGCATATCTGGAAAGGTCCGGTAGGTCCGGCGCGACCGGTTCATGGCGTAAGTTATCAATGTTGGAGGCAATCCATTTGGTCTTGTCCAAGAGCCGCTGTGCCATGGAAGGCTCGAGTCTTGCCAGATCCTTGAGGATAGTCGGGCGGTAGGCAAGCCGGTACCAGGCCATGTCGTCCTTACCAGCGGAGGCCGAGTTGGTTCGCGATGTCTTCGCCGGACAATCTTTCCCTACTGGACAAGGACTCTTTCAATCGGGCGCGCAGACCATCGCCAAGTTGCAATCCAAGGTCTGGATCACCCAGTAGTTCACGCAGGCGGTCGTCGACAATCCCGCGTACGAGTGTTTTGAGTTGTTCCTGGGAAAGCTGGGAGAGATCCATACAGGTGGAGGATACGGAGGTGAGTGTCCAAATGCAACTCGCAGGCTGTGGATAAAGTCTTCCAGCCTGGCTTGTTCATTGCCTATTGAGGGCCGGTCTTGGGTTGTAGCTGTTGGATTATGCGGTCTAGCCGGTCTTGATGCGGGGGGGCTACGGTCAGGAATTCTAGGCCGATGCCGGAAGACCCAGACCAGCGGACTGCGGCGTTGGAAATCAAGATGGGTGTGGCTTCTCCCGGGACATGCAATTGCACAGTCAGCTGCATGCCGGTAAAGGGGCTGATGACACTTTCTACACGGCAGCCCTTGATAGAAAGGTTTCGGACAGACCCTGCATGGCGGAACTGGTCCTTGTGCACCAAAGTGCTGGAAAGCGACACTGAGAATCGTGGATACTTTCTGGTGACCATAGCTGTGTTTTGAGCGATTTCCTACGGGGCGATGTGGACTTGGGTCCCCAGGAATTGCTCCAGGCGAGCCCGCTCCAGTTCCTGCATCTCAAGAAATTCTATTCCCAATTCTAGTTTCATTATCCACCGGACTGTGGCGGCTCGAATGACGATGGGATTAGTCTGTTCCGGAATCTTGAGGTGCACTGAGAGAAGGGCACCATTATCTACCGCAAGGTCGCTGACAATTTTGCAGCCACCAATCCCGAGGTTGTACACGATCCCCATTCCCGTATGATCGCCTCCGAATGTCGCTGGGAATTCCACCTGATAGCGAGCATACTTCCTCTGTTGCGTCATGGAGGCGCCTCAAAAGGCTCTGATTCTCAATAGGCTTGGCTGCTAGGTTCCTGCTGATATCGCCTGTGTCTCAGGAAAGACTAATCGGTGATGGGGAGGTTGTCAAAGAAATAGAGACCTTTGGAAATTTCTTGCCCTCAGATGTTGGTGAGCACAATTGATTTTCGCCCGGTGCACTTTTAGAATGCCTCCATGGGATTCACGTTGTAATGCCCACCACTCCAGGCTCTCGAACAACCTCTCAGAGGAAGAAGAAAAGATCAACGAAGTCCCATGGACTCGACACCTCACAGAAGCGCCGCTTTCAGACCAGACTGCTCAGGTGGTACAAGAAATTTGGGCGTGATCTGCCTTGGCGGAAGACCTCAGACCCTTATCACATTCTGGTCTCTGAAGTGATGCTGCAACAGACTCAGGTTGATCGAGTGATTCCGAAGTACCATGAGTTTCTAGACCGCTACCCAAGTCTCGAAGAGTTGGCCGGTGCGCCGGTCTCGGATGTGAAGAAGACCTGGTACCCGCTCGGCTACAACATTCGGCCAGAACGGTTACATAGTATCGCGTGCGAGACCATGGAGCGGTATGGAGGCCGGCTTCCGAGCGCAGCGGCGGAATTGCTGTCTTTCAAGGGAATCGGACGGTATACGGCGGGGGCGATTCGGTCGTTCGCCTTTAACGAAGATGCGCCGATTCTGGATACAAATGTCATTCGGGTCCTGCATCGGGTGTTTCTGGCAAAGGGTGATCCCAAGACTCAAAAGCCGCAGCTCTGGCAATTGTCGGAATCTTTAATTCCACGGGGGAAGGGCTATGACTTCAATCAGGCGATCATGGACTTCGGGGCGACCTGCTGCACGGCAAGAACCCCATCCTGTCGGCAATGTCCGATGAAATCATTTTGCAAGACCTATCCCTTCGATCTGAAGTCGCGCAGAGCGACGGAGCGGTATGAAGGTCGTTGAAGTCGCTGCCGGTCTTATCTACCGTGAGGGCCGCTACTTGATTGCTCGACGGGGTCCAGGTGTGCATTTGGCCGGTTTCTGGGAGTTTCCCGGCGGGAAGCGCGAGGAGGATGAAACCTTAGAGGCATGCCTTCGGCGGGAATTATTCGAGGAGCTGGGAATCCAAATCGATGTGCCGATACCGTTTCAAGTCGTTCGGCACGAGTATGCGGAGAAAATTGTGGAGCTTCATTTCTTCCATTGTAAACTTGAAACCGGACAGGCCGCCGCAATTGACTGCGCGGAAATTCGATGGGTCTGGCCGCACGAGTTGGGTGACTTTGAATTTCCCCCGGCCGACCGTCCCGTTATTGAGGCCTTGCGGCGACAGAATCTACGGCAGACTTTATGAAGGTTGTCCTTGATATTGAGACGATTCAAGCGTCTCGGGATGAATGGGCGCGATTGGTGGGGAAGGTCCCGTCGAGCGGCGAGTCAGACCTCTCAGGCGCGGGCTACGATTTGTTTACGGCGGGGGCTGCCGAAGCTCAACGGCATGCTGATGATGAACAATATGCGAAGTCGGCCTTCGATGGGACCTTCAGCCGGATCGTCTGTATCGGCCTGTTGGAATTTTCTGACCAGCTCGAGCCGCGTGGGGCGGTGGCCTGGTATGGCGGGGACGAACGAGAGTTATTGCGGCAATTCTGGGTCCGTATGGCTCAAAACCGTCCGTCGCTCTTCATCACCCATAATGGGTTGGGCTTCGATTTGCCGTTCCTCAAGAAGCGATCGATGGTCCATCAAGTCAGGCCGAGCCTGGACATCAACCTCGCCAAGTTTCGCACGGAACCGGTCTACGACACGATGGCAATCTGGAGCAATTGGGATACGCGTGGGTGGGTGAAACTTGATGTGCTGGCGCGGGCGTTGAACGTTGAAACGAAATCTGGCAGTGGGTCTCAAGTAGCGGAGATGTGGGGGACAGGACGGGGGCTTGAATTGGCTCGATATTGTTTACAAGATACCTATGTGACCTATGCCTGTTATTGTCGGATGAACTTTCGTCAGCCCCTCTCGAGTGAAGTGGTGTTGCTGCAGCCTGAATTACTGAATGTCGGATGAGGCAGACTAGCGACTTTGTGTCGCCTGAGCCGCATTCTTCTTCGGTGTCGGTCTGGCGTACACCTTCATCGACCTCATTGCCTGAATCTCTTCGTCGCGGTTGCGCAGTTCGCGCTTCATCCATTCCGATTCCTTGCGAAGCATCATGATCTCGGTGTCTTTCTTGTAGAGTGCTTCGTTTGCTATCTTTAACTCATTGAGTTTTTGAGCCATAAAGTCATCCTGCCCCACACTGGCGGGGATCACCTCAGGCTTTTCAGGAATGGCAGCTACCGTAGGAGCAATTGGAGCGCTCAGCGTGGTTTTTTTGATCGGCATGGCGGCGGACAGCGGTGCCGTGGCCAATGCATGATAGTCAATGACCATCGTTACGGCGTCGAGTGCGCCATCGGCGGCATAGGCTGGAGCCGGTTCGGTGTGTGCAGCCGTTTCGGGCATGAAATCCGTCGGCTTGGTACCCTTCCCAATGGTCAAGTAGAGCGATCCATCCAGCACGTATAGACTGCCCGTGGTGGGTTCAGAGCCTGACCCTGCCGATGAGGATACGCGGAACCAAACAAGCTGTTCAGGTTTCGCCTTTGCTAAGCCTTGCGCGAGCAGGGGAGAGAGAAACTCGGCATCCTCATCGCTGAATATTCTCATCGGCTTGCTGCCACCAACGGACATTCTCGAAGATTCGTTCATGCGGTCATTGCGATACATCCCCTTCACGATCTTGGAGATGGTTGCCTGATCGATTACAGCGGGATGGCTGGCTTCAAACGAGAAATCACTCACTTCTTCCAAGTAGACGCCGCCCTTCGCGGTACTGGTGAGTTTTGTTCCGCCGGCACAGCCACTGATGACGAGAGCACATGCGGCGACCCCAATAAGGCTCTGCATGATGGCGCTCTGTATCTTCGTTAGGGCGAGGTAGCTTTGCATGGCGACTCTCCTTCTTCAGGCAGAGGGTAAGTGATTGTTCATGTGGGAGTCAGGGTTGGCATACCTAGGGGATTACCAGATTCCGAGGCCCATTAGGGCTAAGCTCAATGCCAGCCATCCGAAAAGCCCCATTGCAATGCGGGTCTCCAGGCTCAGGGAACTATCAGCATCCGTTTTCTCTTTCACTCCGTGATCATGATTCTCCGCCATGCTTCATCTCCAAAGAGGGTGTCTGTACAGTTACGTATAGGGCCTAAGCAAAGATTATGCCTTTGGGAAATATCAGGTGGATTACGTGAAGGCTGGGGTAGTTTCAGAAGGCAAAGAGAGTCATGATGGACGCGGCTCCCGCAACGATGGCCCGAGGCGTAATGAGAACGTAAGGGAAAGCAATGTTCGTAAGCATATGATAATTAAACAGTAAATTGAAGACGTCATCGAGCTTCTTTATCGATTCAGGAAAATCAATTTCCTGTTCTACTGCGGGTCACCATGTGGATGGGTGGGCTACATCGATGCTTGGGAATCAGGATACAGAGGGCGATTCAGAAACGGGGTCCGTTCAGAACTGTCCGTTTTAGCAGACAATTCTACAGAAATGATTCTTGGGGAAAAGAGCCAGTAACAACTCAGGCTGTCGGTGGATGATCCGCATACAACGTTGTGGACGAGGCATCATAGATTGTTAGAGAAACCATGTCTCCCGGTTGAGATGATATCGCGCGTTTGTTCCACACGACAGTGATGTTGCCATCGGATTTTCCCATACCCTGCGCGGAAGATCGTTTGGCATCCCCTTCGACCAGGATGGGGACCGTCGTCTCTAAATATTCCCGGTTGCGCTCGTAGGAAATATTCCGTTGGAGATCGAAGAGTCGTGTGACCCGCTCGGTCTTTACAGGCTCGGACACATCGTCGGAAAACTTGCGTGCGGCGATGGTATTCTTTCGCTCGGAGTATTTGAAGATAAATGCTGAGTGAAATCGAGCCTCCTTTACCAGTCGGTATGTTTCGGCAAAATCCGCATCGCTTTCGCCACAGAAACCGCAAATGATGTCTGTGCTGAGGACGATGTCCGATCGCAGGGTGCGGATGCGGTCGACCAAGGTCCGATACTCTTTATTGGTATAGGTGCGATTCATCAGTCCGAGCATGCGATCACTGCCCGATTGGAGCGGCAAATGAATTTGTTTGCAAATGTTAGGGTGGGACACGACGGCTTCCAACAATGAAAGCGGAAAGTCTTTTGGGTGAGGGGAGGTAAATCGCACACGTTTGATACCAGGCACATCCGCGACGGCAGTGATCAATCGTGCAAAGTCCCAGTTGCCGAATCGGTAAGAATTAACGTTTTGACCCAGGAGTGTGATCTGCTTGAATCCTTGCTCCGCAATCCGGCAAGCTTCCTGGACGATTCCTTCCGGATCACGGGAGCGTTCTCGTCCCCGAGTGTAGGGGACTACACAGAAGCTGCAGAAGTTGTCGCAGCCTCGCATGACGGCGATCCAGGCATTTACCCCGTCGTTTCGGTCAGGGATGACATCATGGTACGTTTCATATTCCGACAGGTCGACCGCCAGGCCCTTCTTATCCAGTCCCTCCTCTTGGGCAAGCATCGCGTTGCGGATCAACATCGGCAGCCGGCGATAGGCATCCGGGCCGACAAGCACATCGACCAGCGGCTGAATGTCCGTGAGTTCCTCTTTCAGGTTTTGCGCCATGCAACCCAGGACGCCCACGACCAATGGGCGTTGGCGCTTGAGTTGTTTGAGCTCGGAGAGATGTTTATAGACTTTGTTGTGGGCATTCTCGCGAATCGCGCAGGTGTTCATCAGAATCACATCCGCGCGCTCCCGCTCGTCGGTGAATACAAACCCGTCCTGTTTCATCAACGAGCGAACGAGTTCAGAGTCGTACTCGTTCATCTGACAGCCGAAGGTCTCAAGATGCACGTGAGTCGCGGTGGGTTTGGCGTTCATAGCATCGGCACAATTCGCAAGGGGTGACGTTCTGGTGTCAGCTTACCCAACGCCCAACGATCGGAGGTTCCGGTTATCTGCACGTCTTTCAACTGATTGGTGAGATCGAGGCTTGATGGAACGTTCACTCTCAAGAAGTTTGCGGTAGTCCCCGAGCTGAAGCCATCCAGATGTCCCGATTCGAAGAGGACGGACAGGATGGATCCGATATAGCGTTCCGCAAAGGCCAGTCTTTTTAGACGGGACAGTTCAGTGAGTGTTTTCGCACGACTCCGAGCGACTGCGGCCGGCACTTGATTGGGCAACTTAGCGCCAGCGGTGCCGGGCCGCTGAGAATAGGTAAAGACATGGAAGTAGGAAAAGGGGAGTGCGCGTGCGATGTCCAGAGTATGCTCGAATGCTTCTTCAGTTTCTCCCGGAAATCCGACCATGATGTCAGTACCGAGCCCGAGATGGGGAATCGCCGCCATGGCCCGCTGGATCAGCAGGGTGAATTCTTTCACACTGTACGGACGATTCATGGACGACAAGATGCTGTCGTCTCCGCTTTGCAGGGGGATATGCAGATAGGGACAGAGTTTCGATGAGGAAGCCATTCGATCGATGAGGGTGTTTGTGATCGTCGTCGGCTCAATGGACGAAATTCTGATTCGCTCAAGGCCTTCAATCCTCTCCAGTCGTGCGATCAGCCCAACCAGATCGAGCGCGTCCTGACGATACTGCCCGATGTTGACGCCGGTCAGCACAAGTTCACGGTAGCCTCCTGCCACGAGGATCTCGGCCTCCTGGATTACGTCGTCTTGGAGGCGGCTTCGTTCACGCCCACGGGCAAAAGGGATGAGACAGAAGCTGCACATCACGTTACAGCCATCCTGGATCTTGAGCAGGGCTCTGGTGGAGTCCGGATCACCATACTCTGGTAGGATGAAATCCTCCCGGTCGATGGTACGAGTATGGAGCACTTCCGGGTCCGGCTGTTTTTTCAGCGAATGGGGGGCCGGAAGAAATGACGGTAAGTCTCCTTTGAATTGATTGCCGACGATGAGATCGATTCCGGGAATAGTGCGCAGCTCTTGAACGCCGGTCTGGGCGTAACAGCCGGTCACAGCTACAAAAGCATCGGGGGAATGTTTCAGCGTCTTGCGGATGACATACCGGCAGGTGCGTTCCGCCTCCTCTGTTACGGAACAGGTGTTTACGACGAGCAGGTCTGTCAATTCTCCAAACTCGACAATTCGGTAACCATCGCGCCGCAAGCGAGCTGTGAGAACGGCGGTCTCTGCCTGGTTCAGTCGGCAGCCGAGTGTATGGAGAGAAGCTCGTTTCATCATGGGCCTGCCATTATAGGAAGATCCTTGCGATAGGAGCAAGGATCTGAAGTGAGTGCTCCGCGTTGCTCGCATCCTCGCTTGATGGCCTTAGAAGGCCATGCTAAAATTCACCGACCGCCGGCTCCCTTACCGTGAGTCTATTGTGACACCTCTGCAATTGGCGGCTTGCGTTTTGACTGTTTCTCTTTTTCTCCCCTGGTCTGGGGTGTGGACGAAGGAAGTCCTTCCCCTTGAACCAGACCTCGCGACAAGAATTGATGAACTCTACGATCATGAAGCGCGGCTCTTCCTGATGTTGTATTCACTCCATGGCGATGGCAAAGTCGACTACGTGACAGGCCGGTTGGTTCGCGAATATACCCGCAGCAGCCACGGGAATCCGGTATACCAGACCGAGGTCTATCCCCTGTTCTACTGGTGGAACCACACCATGTATAACGATCCGGAACAGGATGGTGTGAACGGAAACGAACGGGTCTACCAGGAAAACGTGGAGTTCGATCTTTCTCGCTATAAGCCCTGCACCTTCAATGGGCAGCCCTGCTGAGTCCAGATGCGTGGCGCGCAGGATGGTCTTCAAGCGCATCTTTGCTTCGCTCCTTCCCCTCGATCAATTTCAAGAATGTCCTGAGCTGCCCCTCGATTCAGATGATATGCTACTCCCTCATGCATACTGACTGTGCTCGATGATATCAGCATCATTCATTAAGACTCTTGCAAACCGGCGTATTGCCATCATGTTGCCCTTGGGTTTTGCCTCGGGGTTGCCGTTAGCTCTCACGTCCGGGACGCTCCAGGCCTGGCTAACGGTTGTCGGGCTCGATCTGAAGACCATCGGCATCTTTACGCTCGTCGGTCTTCCCTACACATTGAAATTCTTGTGGGCTCCATTGATGGATCGCCTGGTCCCTCCCTGGCTGGGACGCCGACGCGGATGGATGCTGGTGATGCAGGTCGGTGTTGCACTCGGCTTGGTGGCCATGGCGGTGACTGGTCCAGGCCAGCGTCCAGAGATTCTGGGAGCCCTGGCTCTCACGGTGGCGTTCCTTTCCGCCTCGCTCGATATTGTCTTTGATGCCTATCGGACCGATGTGCTCTTACCTCCGGAGCGTGGATTCGGTGCTGCTGTCTGGGTGAATGGTTATCGATGTGCGCTGTTGGTTGCAAGTGCTGGATCGCTTCTGTTGGCCGATCATGTCGGGTGGCCAAACACCTACTTGTTGCTTGCCGCACTGATGGCGGCAGGAGTTGTCACGATCCTGCTTAGTCCGGAACCGTCCGGCCAAAGTGCCGCGCCGGCAAGCCTGGCTGAAGCGGTTGGTGGGCCGTTGAAAGAATTCTTTTCGCGTCCGGGTGTCGTCGGGCTACTTGCTCTCATTGTCCTCTATAAGGTTGGAGATGCTGTTGCCGCCTCGCTTCAAACGGCGTTTCTTATTGGAGGTATGGGCTTCTCTGTCAGCGAGGTTGGGTATGTGAAGGGCCTTGGACTTGGGGCGACACTCGTCGGTGCATTGGCCGGGGGCGTCGCAATGGCCAAGATCGGGATGGTCCGGTCATTATTGCTCTTTGGTCTTTTACAAGCGGTCTCAAACTTGGGATTCATGTGGCTTGCCTGGATGGGCAAGAGCTACCCGGCGCTCATGACTTCAATTCTCGTCGAGAATGTGACCGGTGGCATGGGCACCGCAGCATTTATCGCGTTAATTATGTCGCTGTGCGACCATCGGTATACGGCAACCCAGTTCGCGTTGCTCTCTTCTCTGGAAGCGCTCGGGCGAGTGTTTTCTGGTCGTCCGTCGGCAGAATTGGTCGAAATGGTTGGGTGGGCGCAATTCTTCTTTTGGTCCTTTCTACTCGCACTACCCGGTGTCTGGCTGGTGTGGGCCTTCCGAGCGCAGCTACATCAAGAATCTGGCCGTGATAAGCATGCCAGGGCAGGTTCAGCCGATCTATGACTGTATGCGGCGCTGGAGGAAAAGGACAAATAGCATTAACGTCGGAAGGGGTGCTAGGAGGAAGGGAACAAACCAAACCCAGAGGTTTTTCCCACGCATGCGGGCTTGATCGATCATCCAGACAAAGACCCATGCAATCAACCCAATATAGTTGATAGCCATCCATCCGGTTACATGCTCCTTGAGGACGTTTGTGCCCTCCGGAGTCATGTTGAGGAGAAACATTCCCAGCATGAGCACAAAAAAACTTAACAAAGTTGCGACAAGACGTTTGCTCCAGACAAACATGGTAGTCCTCCTGATATAGGCGATGTGAGCAGCATAATTGCCACAACAGGCCTATCGAGCGTAGGCTAATCATGCGTCTTTCGTTTGTCAAAGGAAGAGTGCGCGACCCATTTTCAATTGTGGCTGTTGCGACATTGGTTCGGCAGCGATCAATGTAAGGGTCTCTATGAGCCTTCTGCGTTTGAGCCTGGTTGTGGCAGCATTGGCTGTCAGTGTCGCGCTGGCACTGACGAATCCCACCACTGAGCAATATCTGGTTTTCGTACAAGCCAAACTTGCCAAAGCCATAGATCGAATGGATCAGTCCACACCCGAACGGGAAGGAACGGTGATCAGAGATATCTTTCGCAGGCATAGTAAGGAGTTACTCGACAGTGTGGTGCGTCCTCATACCCTGCGTGAAAATTGGGGAGTCCTCAGCCGGTTTGAGACAACGGTGCTGGGTACTCGGGTTGTAGTCATTGGCATCGGTAACCAATTCTTCCCAGTTGAAGGAGTAGATGAGGCCATTCTGGTTCTCGGCCGGAGAGTATTTTAATGTTAGTTTTTTGCTCCTGAGTACCCGTGGATCTCAAAATGAGGTCTATTTTTGATTAAAATTCTGTGGATAAGTCGGTCTAACTTCCCAAGAGTTTGTGCTTCTCCAAGCAGTTACAACGATTCACAGTCTTTCCTCAGTTTCCCCAGGTGACCACTACAGTTGGTATTGACAATCCATTGTGATAGCTATATGTAGTTACTTCGTGACGAATCATCGTCGAGACGCCAAGTTTAGGGAACTCGAAATATGCCATTCTTGATTGTGAAGCCTGATGGTTCTCGTAAGGGTATTGAGCAGCTGCCCGACGCCATATTACGCAGGCTGGAGGAGGGGAAATCGTGAGAATAGAACGCCGATTTACACGCCGTGGACAAAGTCCCTATGAAGGCCTGCCGTTCGTGAAACGTTCCTCGGAAATTCGAAATCCTGACGGGTCGACCGTGTTCAAGTTAGAAAATATCGACATTCCAGAGCCCTGGTCTCAGCTTGCGATTGATATTCTCGCCCAGAAATATTTCCGAAAAGCCGGAGTGCCCAAGCAAGATGAGCATGGAGACCCGATCGTCGGACCAGACGGCAAGTCGCAGCTGGGAGGAGAGCATGATTCGCGGCAAGTGTTTGAACGGCTCGCCGGTTGCTGGACCGGCTGGGGGAAGAACTTCGGCTACTTCAAGACGCCGGAAGATGCCGATGCCTTTCATGATGAGCTTTGTTACATGCTCGCGCATCAGATGGCCGCGCCTAATTCTCCCCAGTGGTTTAATACGGGGCTTCATTATGCCTATGGACTCTCTGGGCCTGCGCAAGGGCATTACTTCGTTGATCCCAAAACCCGCGAAGTAGTCAAAGCCACCAATGCATTTGAGCATCCGCAGCCGCATGCTTGTTTCATTCAATCTATTGATGATGACCTGGTCGGTGATGGCGGCATCATGGATCTCTGGGTGCGAGAAGCGCGTCTGTTTAAATATGGATCGGGGACCGGGACCAACTTTTCGAAGCTTCGCGGCGAAGGCGAACCGTTGTCAGGCGGTGGTCGGTCGTCCGGACTGATGTCTTTCCTTCGCATCGGCGATCGAGCTGCAGGCGCCATTAAATCGGGAGGGACGACCAGACGGGCTGCCAAAATGGTCTGTCTTGATTTGGACCATCCCGACATCGAAGAATTTATCAATTGGAAGGTGGTAGAAGAGCAAAAGGTCGCTGCCATGGTGACCGGTTCGAAGATCTGCGCCCAACGACTCAACGCCGTCCTCAAGGCCTGCCACGTCGTCGATGACGCCGGTCAGAGTAAAGTCGAAACCGACGCCAAGCAGAACCCAATCCTCAAAGAAGTCTTGGCTGCTGCTCGGTGGGATGGGGTTCCAGAGTCCTACATCCAGCGGATGTATTCCTATGCGCAGCAAGGGTTCACACATTTTGTGTTTCATGAGTACGATACGAATTGGGACGGCAAGGCCTATCAAACGGTCTCCGGCCAAAACTCAAACAACAGTGTGCGCGTTCCCAACGAGTTTTTCGCGGCGTTGGAGGCGGACGGCGACTGGCAACTCAAAAGACGGGTCGACGGCAAGGTTTCCAAGACCATCAAGGCGCGGGATCTCTGGGATCAGATTGCTTGGGCCGCCTGGATTTGTGCGGATCCCGGTACGCAATACGACACGACCATCAACGAATGGCATACTTGTCCGGAAGATGGCCGCATCAACGCTTCCAATCCTTGCTCAGAATACATGTTCCTCGATGATACAGCATGTAATCTGGCGTCGCTCAACCTCGCGCAATTCTTTTCCGCCGACGCTCAATTCGAGCTGGAGAATTTTCGCCATGCCGTGCGTCTCTGGACGATCGTGTTGGAGATCAGCGTATTGATGGCTTCATTTCCCAGCCGCCCCATCGCCGAGAGGAGTTTTCAGTTCCGAACGCTGGGACTCGGCTATGCCAATTTGGGTACGGTGCTGATGCGGCAAGGCATTCCTTACGATTCCCCAAAAGCACTGGCCATCTGCGGCGCGTTGACTGCCCTTATGACAGGAGAGGCCTACGGCACGTCGGCTGAAATGGCCGCAGAGTTGTGGCCGTTTCCAGGCTACGCCAAGAATCGTGAGGCCATGCTGCGCGTCATTCGCAATCACCGGCGAGCCTCGTACAATGCCGCTCCGGAAGAATATGAAGACTTGGCCATTACACCGATTGGGATACAGGCGCAGCATTGTCCTCCTGAGTTGCTCGTGGCGGCACGTCGTGCTTGGGACCGTGCCCTCGAATTGGGAACGGCTTATGGCTATCGCAATGCGCAGGTCACAGTGATCGCCCCTACTGGTACGATCGGACTTGTGATGGATTGTGACACGACCGGCATCGAACCGGATTTTGCGCTTGTCAAATTCAAAAAACTGGCTGGTGGAGGATATTTCAAGATCATCAATCAGAGCATACCCGCTGCTCTCAGAGCCTTAGGGTACGCCGAGGCTCAGATCCAAGACGTCGTGAATTATTGCGTGGGGCGGCAAACCCTGCAGACCGCACCATTCATTAACCATGAGACTCTAAGACAGAAAGGGTTCGACGACGCCGCACTTGCGCGAATGGAAGGCGGTTTGTCCCAGGCTTTTGAGATTCAATTTGTGTTTAACAAGTATGCGTTGGGTGAGGATTTCTGCAGGGAGAAGCTGGGGTTAACTGACGCACAATTGATCGAATCCAACTTTAATATGCTGAAAGCATTGGGATTCACACAAGAAGAAGTCGCCGCTGCCAATGATTATTGCTGCGGCACCATGACGGTGGAAGGGGCTCCACATCTCAAGGCCGAGCACCTTCCGGTCTTCGATTGTGCGAATCGCTGTGGCCGGATCGGCCAGCGGTATATCGCTGTCGATGCGCACATCCGCATGATGGCGGCAGAACAACCATTCATCAGCGGCGCCATCAGCAAAACGATCAACATGCCGGCCGATGCGACGCTGGAAGATGTGAAGTCGGCCTATCTGTTTGCCTGGAAGAGCATGGTCAAGGCCGTGGCGCTGTATCGCGACGGCTCTAAGTTGAGCCAGCCGTTATCGGCCTCAACGGATAGCGGCAAGACCGTCGAAGCCTCGTCGGAAATTTTATCGATTGCGGAGAAGACCACAGAACGAGTGTTGGTGCGGTACTTAGCAAAGCGCCGACCGCTCCCAGCCAGACGCAATGGGTACACGCAGAAAGCTGTCGTCGGGGGGCACAAGCTCTATTTGCGCACGGGTGAGTATGAGGATGGTACTTGCGGAGAAATCTTTCTCGATATGCACAAAGAAGGGGCCGCCTTCCGCAGCCTCATGAACTGTTTTGCCATCGCAATTTCACTGGGCCTCCAACATGGCGTCCCGCTAGAAGAGTTCGTCGAAGCATTCGTGTTTACCCGCTTCGAGCCGAACGGCCCGGTTAAATTGAACGACCGTATCAAAATGTCGACGTCGATCATCGATTACATTTTCCGAGAGCTCGCCGTGACCTATCTTGACCGCTATGACTTGGCGCAGGTTCAGGAAGATGATCTGCGAATGGACTCCGTCAAGATGGATGAGCAAGATCCTGAATGTGTCGATGAGGAGGCCACTCCAGAAACGCTGGCTTCTACCTCAATCAGCACCGAAGTATTTCCCTCACGACGCGGAGCGATACCACGCCATAAGAGCAATGGTAACGGCAATGGACATAGCGAGATTACGCAAACGGTCAAACTGAAACGTGAAACGCTGACCTTGACCGCAGTCCAAATAGCGCGCCAAAAGGGCTATGAGGGAGACCCCTGCTCCGAGTGTAAGCAGTTCACGATGGTAAGAAACGGGACCTGTCTCAAGTGTAATACTTGTGGCGCTACGAGCGGCTGCTCGTAAGAGCGAGGATGCAATGAATACGGCGCTTCGTGAGAATGGAATCGTCACGGTCCATGATCAGGTCGTCAGTTTGGTCGCGCAGCGATGGGCAAAAGCGTTTCATTGCAAGGTCACCATCCATACAGGTCTTGAGCAGGACCCCTGGGCTGGTCCTCAGCAACTGTGCGACATCGTAGGGTGGCAGGTGGGTTCCCCCGGCAATACCATTGAATGGATGGCTGAGGTGGAAACCGATGATTCGATTAAGGATGTCGCAACAGTTCAAAAGTGGAGGGAGGCGGTCGTGCGCGGGATCCCCTTCTATCTGCTCGTGCCGCGTGGCCTCAAAGAGTCGGCACAGAGACTGGCACGGGGCGCCTTTGTCCCCGTTAGCGGTATTTACGAATATACATTTGTGAACGGTCTATGTACGCTGCTCTAACCGGAAGCCTGTTCAGCGATGCTGATCGTCTTCGTCGTATACCCCACGCCAGGGAGTAATTCCCATGCCTACAACGACACAATTGGTCATTAAGGGGTTGAGCAAGCCCGGCGTCATGGCTCAAGTGACCCAGGTCCTCGGTGAGGCGAAGGTCAACATCAAAGCCTTTTCAGCCCCGGAAGTTACAGGAGCTGGAAAGCTGAGGTTGCTGGTTGCGGATCTTGAAGGAGCTCGTGCCGCACTGAAAGCAGCGAAGATCAAATTTATGGAGGAGACCGCCTTGCTGTTGAGCCTCGAAAACAAGCCAGGGGCTCTGAAGGAAGTGGCGGATCTTCTGACCAAGGCTCGCATCAATATCAAATGCGGTTATTGCACCCCATCCCGCGAGGGGAAACGTGCGATCGTGGTTCTGACGGTCTCAAACACAGCGAAAGCGCTCACGATCTTGCAGGATCAATCGCTCGACGAGTTCTAGATATGTATCGCGGACCGCAGTTCTGCTGGCCATTCTGGCTGGGGCTTCTTCTCGTAACCACTCTGGCCGGTGCTCTGGCCTCCTGTAGCAGCACTCCCAAACCTACTTATTTCCCCGGCTATCCTGTTGGATTCGTCGAGCATGGTGTCGCCTCATGGTACGGTCCGGGATTTCATGGGAATAAGACGGCAAACGGAGAACGGTATGACATGCATCAGATGACGGCTGCTCATCGGACTCTGCCATTCGGCTCAATTGCTGTAGTTCGATCAATAAATACTGGCCGTCAGGTGACCGTCCGTATCAACGATCGTGGCCCTTTCGCCAGAGGGCGAGTCCTTGATCTCTCACTCGCTGGCGCGCGCGGGCTGGGGATGACCGGGCTTGGAACCGACAAGATCGAGTTACGTGTAGTGGGGTATCAAGGACGGGCTGCCGATATGGGGACCTTGCGAGTGCAAATTGGGTCCTTTTCCGATCAGCAGAATGCCATTAACCTCTTGGAACGAACGAGACATCTTTACTCAGGCGGCAGGGTTCAGGCCGTTGATCTGCCAGAAGGAAGGCGTTATCGAGTTCAGGTTGGTCAGTTTTCTACGGAAACCCAGGCAGAAGCCGCTGCTTCCTATTTCGAATCCTCCCTTGGGCTCCAGGCTTATGTATTTCGGGATGATTCGTAATAATCCTATTTTCCTCGGTCCATCCGGCTCTAGATTTTTCAGGTTTTCTGCGGGTATGGAATATAACTATTTGATTTTGTGGCGTGATTTTAGCTGATGCTTGCTCGTTAGCCGATCCATATGATAGATATACAGTCCGATGGATATAGGTCCGATACGGTACTCTCAAGTCACTCTGTTCTATCAAATCACAAATTGCCGGTTCGAGGCGATAGGGGGCAACCCCTATACCCTCCAGCATTTTAAGCTGATCGGCATGCTCGAACGCCTCTAACACAGCGCAATCCATGGATGTTCTAATCCTCTTAGGTCTGATTATTCTTTCAGCTGTGATATCCACGGCTGAAATAGGCTTCTTTTCGGTTAACTCAACGAAGTTGCGGGCGCTTGCTCAAAGTGGGAGTAAACGTGCGAAGTTGGCGCTCCATCTGCGTAGTGACCCTCAAAAGCTCCTCTCAACAATTTTAGTCGGTGATCGTCTGGTCGGCGTGGCGACACCGATGTATGCCACCTTCCTGACCCTCCACATTTACGGAGGCCAAACTTTCTTTGACGAGGCGATTGCCGTTATGGTCGGCCTGCTGACCTTTGTTCTCTTGGTGGCGGTCGATGTGATTCCTAAAACGTTAGCCGCCAAGTTTTCTGTTCCGGTCACTCTGAACATGGCCTATCCTGTCTACGGTGTTCAGTTACTGCTCAAGCCATTATTGTTTGCGATAGTCCCGTTGATCTACAAATTGACAGGAGGGAAGGGGCTCACGCTTCCCCTTGTGACTGAGGAAGAGCTGAAGATCATGCTGGATGAGGGGGGAAAGACCGGGACTATTGAATTCGAGAAGGTGAAAATGATCAAGAACGTCTTCCAGCTCAAGGACATCACGGCGGAAGATGCGATGACCCCTCGTCTTTATGTCTTTTCATTGGATGGTAACCTCTGCCTGAAAGAGGCTCAGGAACTCCTCTACAATTCGAAATACTCGCGTATCCCCGTGTATGACACGACACTCGATAACATCACGGGTATTCTCTACAAGACGAGAGCATTGACCGAACTCGCCAAAGGGCAGAATGAGGTGAAACTCAAGGACATCGCCTATCCTCCGCTCTTCGTTCCCGCAGGTAAGACGGCAGACGACCTCATGAAGCAGTTTCAGCAGGAGAAACGGCATATGGCTGTCGTGGTCAATGAGTTCGGCGGTGTGATGGGGATTGTTACGCTTGAAGATCTTCTCGAAGAAGTGGTCGGGGAGATCATGGATGAAACCGATATCACAGAAGAATTGATCAAACGGTTAGGGAAAAACCACATCCTCGTTCACAGTAGAACTGAAGTCCGTAAGGTCAATGACTTCCTAAAAGTCGACCTCGGCGATGAAGCCGTGACGATCGGCGGCCTCATTCAGCAGGAACTTGGTCGAATTCCCAAGGTGGGAGAAGAAGTGCGGATTGCCAATTGCCGGATCCTCATCCATGAAGCCGAGCCTCGGTCCATCCGCAGTGTCCAAATCTTTCGCGAAGAGAAATCGCCGGCTCCGGTCGAGACTCCGAACCTTGATCTCGTCAGCTAAGGCTGCGCTCCCCATCCCTGATCAGCGCCGCGAATTCCTGTTCCGTTATAATTCTCACTCCCAGGGTGCGGGCTTGCTCCAACTTAGAACCAGGGTCCCGCCCTACTACCAGGTAGGAAGTCCGTTTACTCACGCTTGAGGACACATGCGCTCCTACCGTTTCCACAGCCTCTTGCGCGCCGTTTCGCGTGTAGTGGTCCAACCCGCCGGTAAATACGAAGATCTTTCCTGCAAGCGGGGATTTTCTCCGGTCGCTCCTTGCCATGCCCGGGGCAATCTGGACGCCGGATTGCTGGAGCTGTGCAATGATTTCCCGGTTGTGTGGCTCAGACCAATAGACTGCCAAGCTCTCGGATATCTCAGGGCCGATTTCTCGAATCTGTTGAAACCGTTCCCGATCAGCCGACATGATCTCCTCAAGAGATTCAAACTCGCGGGCCAGAACTTTGGCGATGTGCTGTCCGACTTGCCGAATCCCGAGCCCCATCAGAAAACGTTCCAGGGAGACGGTTTTGCTGGCAGCGATTGATTCGAGGAGGAGTGTGGCGGACCGATCGGCAAATCCTTCAAGCCGGACGAGATCGGCCTTGGTCAGGCGGTAGAGGTCGGCGAGGGATCGGACCAGTCCCTCATCAACCAGCTGCGCCACGGTTTTCTTCCCCAAGCCATCGATGTTGAGAGCATGTTTGGAGACAAAGTGCTCGATAGCTCCCTTCAATTGAGCGCCGCAGACCAATTGGCCGGTACAGTAAAAATAGGCGCCTTCGCGACCGACACTCGAGCCGCAGATTGGGCAGCGATCAGGCATGCAAAATGGGGTGCTGCGTTGCTCACCCTGGATCGGGACACGCTCGGCAATCGCGGGGATTACATCACCGGCCCGTTCCACCTTGACGGTATCGCCGATCCGAATGTCTTTCCGCGCCACTTCATCTGCATTGTGCAAGGTGGCTTTGCTGATGGTGACGCCACCGACCTCCACCGGTTTCAGGAGTGCGACGGGCGTGAGGGTTCCGGTTCTTCCGACAGAGACGACGATATCCTGCACGATAGTGGTCTCTTTACGGGGGGGGAATTTAAACGCAATGGCCCAGCGTGGGCTACGTGACTTCATGCCAAGACGACTCTGCCAGTCTCGGCGGTTCACCTTCACCACCACGCCATCGATCTCATAAGGGAGCTGATCTCTCATCGATTCCGTTTCGCGATGAAACGCCACTACTTCATCGATTGAAGAACAGAGCCGTCGACGCGTCGGCACCGGGAGGCCCCACTGAGCCAACCTCTCCAGCTCATCCCAATGTGTTGGCGGGACTGGTGTCGATGCAGCCATGATCTCGTAACAGGTCACGACCAGCGGGCGAGTGGCGGTAATCGTGGAGTCCAGCTGCCGGAGCGAACCGGAGGCCGCATTACGCGGATTAGCAAAGGCATCATTGCCCCGTTCCGTGATGCGTCGGTTCAAGGCTTGGAAATCATCCAGACGCATATATACTTCGCCCCGCACGACAAGATGGCCAGGGAGGTGTGATTGTGCCTGCAAGTGCAGCGGCAGGGAGCGGATGGTGCGAAGATTGACGGTCACATCCTCCCCCGTGTTTCCGTCGCCTCTGGTCGCTCCACGGGTAAAGATTCCATCTTCGTAAATCAGTTCGACTGATAATCCGTCGAATTTCGGCTCCGCACTGTACTCGACGAACTGGGTCTCCAGTTCTAGCTTCATCCGTTGGTCGAATGCCTGGACCTCGCTCTGATCTAGAATCGAGTCAAGGCTGAGCATCGGCTGTTTGTGAAAAACTTTGACCAACTCCCCGAGCGGAGGTGCGCCTACCCGTTGTGACGGAGAGTCTGCTGTCACTAATTCAGGATGGGCCTGTTCCAGTTCAATCAACTCTCGAAAGAGGCGATCATACTGGGAGTCAGAAATCTCCGGGCGTGCCTTGACGTAGTAGAGATAATCGTGGCGTCTGATTTCGTCCCTGAGGGTAATCAGTTTGGCACGGATGTCGGCGTGAGCCATAGGACTGGATGGCGGTGAACAGAGGAGGTGACGGATCTGACCGTACCATGGGGCCGGGGGGCGGGTCAAACTATGAAGGTGCCATAATCGCTTTGACTTTCGCTGCGATAGACATTATTGTAACAGCCAGAGTTGAGTCGATTTATCACTGATCGGCAGCCCGTGTCCAGCCATGCTGCGGGGGGGTAACTCCCTCACGATCGCCAGAGGAGGTATCCATGAAAGGGGAGTATTGCGTGAATAAGTTGATGGTCAAGGCCAGCTATCGAATCGTCGTGATTATCTGTGGAGGGCTGTTGCTGGGCGGATGTGTCATGGCAGAGAAATATGACGCAGAAAAGGCGCGCAGCCTAAATTTCCAACGCCTTCTAGCCCAGGAAGAAAAGCGAACCGGAGAGCTCGATAGTGAAGCGAAGAGGGCCAAGAATGAGTTGCTCGAGTATGAAGCGAGGAATCGTGAGCTCACGGCGCAACTGCAAGCCGCTCGAGAGCAGCTGGCCCGCGCGCAGGAAGAAGCCGAGGCCATGAAGGAGTCTGCGCTGCTGGAGCGAAAGGCCA
>JACAFD010000094.1 GCA_013388555.1 Nitrospirota bacterium
GCACAGTCATGTTGTCCATCGCGTTTGGATGGATCATGTCGTACAGGGTCGCTACTTTCTTGTCAGGATCGGCGATAATCGGATAGTTCATCGTGGTCTTTTGCGTCTCATTGATGTCGCTAATCCAGCCCTTGTGCGAATCCAATGGATCGACGCTGACGGCAATAACTTTGACCCCCCGCTTCTTGAACTCCGGAGTGATCTTCGCAACCGTCCCTAACTCCGTAGTACATACGGGGGTGTAGTCCTTCGGGTGCGAGAAAAGAATCCCCCATCCCCCACCCAGCCACTCGTGAAAATTGATCGTTCCTTCTGTCGTCTCTGCTGTGAAATTCGGCGCTTCGTCTCCCAATCGTACTGCCATGATACCCTCCGTTCTACAAGAGTCAGTGATAATGAGGATCTGCTGTCCTAGCTGATGTACGATACTTCGCCTTGCATGGAGACTTCAAGAGGGACAAGTCCCTCAGAGCTTTTCAGGCCTACACTTCATCTTTTCAATGATCCCATGTATCTCCTGTTTCTAGAGTGTGCATGAAGGAGTTGAACGTCAAAAGGGCTGCCCTCTTCGTTCCTCGTTCATCAGGGGACTTGCTTCATCTGGTTTCACTGGTCTATCCGCATAGTCCAGTTTAGCCAAATAATCGAGACAGCCCAGATCAACCAAATAGACCTAACAGAAGGCAAGGATCGCAAAACTGGAAGGAGGAAATAATCAGAATATGGAGAAGAAACCCTGTGGTGCGCCCGGCTGGAATCGAACCAGCGACCCTCAGCTTAGAAGGCTGATGCTCTATCCGACTGAGCTACGGGCGCCTTAAAAAGAAGTGATTAGTTCTGCGTTGTGATTTGCAGATCAGGGGTAATGACAAAATCCACGGAATCGATCACCATCAATTTTTATAACTCAGGCTCAAGACTCAGAACTTAGCACCCCGCTGCGGTATGGTCGGGGCGAGAGGATTTGAACCTCCGACATCCTGCTCCCAAAGCAGGCGCGCTACCGGGCTGCGCTACGCCCCGACAATTGCAATTCTAAAGGGAATGCATTGTGCCCTACTCTTTCGAATTCTTCAAGTAATGTGGCATCACCTGGTACAAGACTGCTCTGATTGGCTGAGGAACGGATTGATGCGACAAATTACCGTGAAGCCGCTGAGAGCTTCACAATCGCCCGTCCTTCGCTACCGCGAACGCAATCTAGATTAGGAGTTCGAGAGGATAATAGATGAGCTTTAGGTCCCGATCCTTGGTAACCGCCAGCTCCCGATGATCTCAGAGTGGAATCTCTCTTCTGTCGGCAAGCGACTGGTGCGGTTGCAATGACCAAGAGGGGCAAGGGGCCTCGGCCCCCCGCCCCTCCCAATCGTCAAATCACTCCAATTACAGAATCCTTAATAGAGAGATTCTTGCATCGGACTCCGCACGCACCAGACATGATTGGGAGTGCTCTTACTGCTGGTGCCTACCAGGCTATCATGGAAGCCTACGCTAAACGCGCTGGTGGTCCCTACAGCACTCGCGGTCGCCGACCAGTAGGCAGCGGACTGAACACCTGTGAACACAGTTCCTGGGACATACGGAGGTTGCAACGATGGCTCGATCAAGCTTGTCAATTCTCCTACCGAGGGCAGCCGCCACCCTCGAGTGCCACCGACAGTCCTGTTAAGACACAGCTCGCGGGCGCTGGTCCACGACGTTGGTCCAGTAGGCGCAACCATGGGTGATTGATCCCATACTAACCCCGTGTTTTTGTCCATCACCGCGCCAGGGAAGACTATCGTAAAGCGCGAGTCCGACGGATGGTTTGTGTCCCACCGCGTGGTGTAATTACCAACCTCACCGCCACTCCCCCCGCCAGAGGCGGGGGCTGGGGCACCATTAAGCTTCCCGAGGATTTGGTCAAGTTTGGTCATGATTTGCTTAAACGGGTTCTTATAGGCATAGTCGTGCGCCTGCGCAGAGGTGATTCCCCCGCCAAAGTTTGCCAAGACAAGGCCTCCTGCGAAGACTACCACCCCGACTCCACTCAACCATCTGTTCGATGTGCTTCGCATTGTCCGCTCCTCCTTTGGTGATGTGGTGGTTGCACCGATTGACTGTCTCTGGGCCCATGTTTCGTCATGTGTCATGCGTCCCTCCTCAACGTCTTGTCGGTCTTGTCATGCCTCTGTCCTCTCCACCTCGCATAACTTCATTGCTGTGGCTCCGCATCCTCCTCGATGACCCATTGCCGTTCGATAATCGTCATCGCTTTTTCCCGGACGGCATCGTTCTCGTCATCCAGTGCGACAATAAGCGGGTCCAATGGTGCTTGGGCTCCCTGCTGCGCCCACGTGTCCAGGGCTCCGAGCCTCACGGAGACGTCCGGAGCGTCCAGCGCCTGCGCGATCCAGGTAGGCAGGGCCAGATATTCGGGCAGCGTCGGTTCTTCTTGGGCTGCTGATGCTGGCGCGTTATCCGACGCGAAAGCCGCGGCGAAAGGCCCGCGGCTGGTTGCCGGAGTGTTCTGCGAAACGGGCTTAGGCTCGGATGACATTCCCAAGCTAGCGCGGGCCTCCGGGTTCGACGTGTGGTCGGATACCCCGGGTCCACAACCGGAAAGGCCGGCGAGAACTATCATGCACAAGAACCACGCGAGGCCCGGACAGAGCTGAAGCAGAGAATGCTTTGATGAAGGCATGTTGGAAGAGATAGAGGGGACGAAAACGAGATGGCCTGATACAGCATAATTTACTACGTATGATGTGCCTAGCATATTTTCTTAACCATTTCGTACTGCCTAGCGAAACTTCTCGACTCTTACTCTCGCAATACCGCAATCGCCGTGCCATCAGGCTATGCTACAGATCCAGCGTGACTTAACCCGACGAGATTTCACGAGCTTGTCGTATTTCGATGCCGGGAATGACTGCGAGCCTGTCCTCTGCTAGAGGGCAGAAGTACAGAAATTGGCCCCTTGGAGCACAGAAATTGGCACCGTGGAATATGCCAAAAAGTGGCCTGCAGAGCCATCTGGCGCCAAATCAACTGGCGGCCATCGTTGAGCTAGGAATCTCTGGGCTTCACATCCAATATTGCAGGAAAACTTGGAGGGTAGCTGGAATGGTGCACGTCTCGAATGATGTCTTATTCCCCTCTCTGAGCTATGCTGCACTGAAGGATGCCAGCGACAAGCGAAAGCGGTACAGCGCGGCATTGAGTACGCCGCCGGTCATCCCGTGTGATGGGTTGGGTTGCTGAAGGCAGGAGGCCCACTCTCTCTTGTTCTGCTCGGACAGCTCGAACATCGATGCGACGCCAGGCGTCTGGTTCATCAAACCATCCCCCGCTTGCCGAACAAGCCCCTCTTGTACCTTATTCTGCTAGTGCACAAGAGAATCACACGGTCTTAGCTTTGGGACAGGGGGGGGTAGATCCGGACCGGATAAAGGGAGACAAGATGGGTAAAGATCCGAGAGCTGAATAACGCACAAAAAAGGGGATTGCTGCTCCTATCAAGAA
>JACAFD010000012.1 GCA_013388555.1 Nitrospirota bacterium
CACATCCACGTCGCCCGCCGCTTCGACCGCCTTCCCCGACATGGCAATGACATTGGCCTGCACCATGCGATCCATCCCCGCAATGCCGATGGCAGAGAGCAATCCTCCGATCGTCGTCGGGATCAGACAGACCAACAGCGCGACTAAGACCGTCACCGTGACAGGGGCCCCCTGGCCTGCCGCCTGCACACTGTAGAGGGAAAAGGGGAGCAACGTGGCAGTCGCCAAGAGAAAGATGACCGTGAGTGCCGCCAGCAGAATGTTGAGAGCGATCTCATTCGGCGTCTTTTGGCGCTTGGCTCCCTCGACCATCGCAATCATCCGGTCAAGAAACGTCTCGCCGGGGTTCACTGTGACCCGTATGACCAGCCAATCCGACAGGACACGTGTTCCACCCGTCACGGCGCTGCGATCACCACTCTCTCGAATCACGGGTGCACTTTCGCCGGTGATGGCACTTTCGTTCACCGAGGCGATGCCTTGGATGACCTCCCCGTCGCAGGGAACAAAATCGCCGGCCTCCACCAAGACGACGTCTCCCTTCTTCAACGTACTCGCCGGGACGACGGAGGATGGAGCACTGAGATACTGGTCACCGGACTCCGGCTGGTCCAGTTTCTTGGCGTTCATTTCACGCCGGGAACTGCGCAACGATTCCGCCTGTGCTTTTCCGCGCCCTTCCGCCATTGCTTCGGCAAAGTTCGCGAATAGCACGGTGAACCAGAGCCAGAGAGAGACGGCGAGGATGAACCAGACCGGTGCTTCACCTTTCCCGAACAGCGCCTGACATAATAGGATTGTGGTCAACACACTCCCGACCGCGACCACAAACATGACCGGATTGCGAATTTGGAGGCGCGGATCAAGCTTCCGGAAGGATTCCAACAGCGCCTGTTGCACAATGTGAGAATCGAACGATTGCTTTCTCTTTTCTTGCGTTGTCATCTCGAACTCCTCCACGCCGGTGCCGTCATCGGCTCACCATCAGGATGTGTTCTACGATTGGTCCCAGGGCCAGTGCTGGCACGAAGGTGAGCGCTCCGACGAGCACGACGACGCCGATCAGCAGCACGATAAACAGCGGCGAGTGGGTCGGCAGGGTTCCGGGCCCAGCCGGCACGAGTTTTTTCCTTGCCAGCGCGCCTGCCAATGCCAATGTGGCAATGGCCAACCAGAAGCGGGAGATCAGCATCGCCAGTCCGCCGGTCACATTGTAGAAGGGTGTGTTGACACTCAGTCCGCCGAACGCACTGCCGTTATTATTCCCCATCGAACTAAAGGCATAGAGCATCTCACTAAACCCATGGGGACCCGGGTTGAAAATCGAACTGGTGCCGACGCCTGTCACCGACGCAAAGGCCGTCAAACCGAGGACCACCATCGGCATGATGAGAATCAACAGGGAGGCCATCTTCATTTCATAAGGTTCAATTTTCTTCCCAAGATATTCGGGTGTGCGTCCCACCATCAGTCCTGCGACGAACACAGCAATGATGGCGAAGACGATCATGCCGTAGAGACCCGAGCCGACCCCGCCGAACACCACTTCCCCGAACTGCATCAGGAAGAGCGGTACCAGTCCCCCCAAGGGGGTGTAGGAATCGTGCATCGAATTGACCGAGCCGTTCGAGGCCGCCGTGGTCGCAACAGACCAGAGGACGGAGTTGGCGATACCGAATCGCGCCTCTTTCCCTTCCATGTTCCCGCCGGATTGTTCTGCACTGGAAGCCTGATCGATCCCCAGAGCGGTGAAAGCTGGATTCCCGCTTTGCTCGGCCCACAGCCCCACTGGAATAAAACAGAGGAGGAGAATCGTCATCGCCGCAAGGATGGCCCAACCCTGGCGCCTGTCTCCGACCATCATCCCGAACGTGTAGCAGAGCGCCGCCGGGATGAGCAGGATCGCGAGAGCCTCGAGCAAATTGGACCAGGGCGTCGGATTCTCGAACGGATGCGCAGAATTGACATTGAAGAATCCGCCGCCGTTGGTCCCAAGCTGCTTGATCGCAATCTGAGAGGCTGCCGGTCCGACTGCAAGTACCTGCTCAGTTGCCGTTGCGGGCTCTGTTTTTGGCTGGCCCTGTTCATCCAGCACCGGCTGGCCATTTACATCCATCACGGACTTGGCGTAACTGACCGGCTGAAGTAATGTGGCGGTCTGGTATGACGCGACCGTCTGGACAACGCCTTGTGACACCAGGAGCAGGGACAAGAGCAGGGCCAGCGGCAGGAGAATGTACAACGTACTGCGGACGAGGTCCGTCCAAAAGTTGCCGATGGTCGTGGCGCTGCGTCGGGCCAAGCCCCTGATCAACGCGACCAGGATCGCCATCCCGGTTGCGGCGGACACAAAATTTTGCACGGTGAGTCCAACCATCTGAGTCAGATAGCTCAGCGTCGTTTCACCTCCGTAGGCCTGCCAGTTGGTATTGGTCGCGAAGCTCGCAGCGGTGTTGAAGGCAAGATCGGTCGTGACGGCTCCCAACCCCGCTGGATTCAGGGGCAGAAATCCTTGGAGTCGCTGCAAGGCATATAGCGAGACCAGCCCCATCGCGTTGAATAACAGCATGGCGATCCCATACGTTTTCCAGTCCATTTCCTCGGTTTGACGCACTCCGCACAGGCGATAGATCAGCCGCTCAAGAGGGCCCACCACCCGGTCGAGCCCGCAGGGTTGTCCTTCATACACCCGTGCCATATACCACCCCAACGGCTTGACCAGCGCGAGCAGCACGACAAAGTAGAGTCCGATTTGAACCAGCCCGTTGATCGTCATCAGAACCACTCCGGTTTTAGCAACGCAACCATGAGATAAATCAATAGCCCAAATG
>JACAFD010000013.1 GCA_013388555.1 Nitrospirota bacterium
GCGCTCGAAGAGCGGGCCGACTTTCGACACCTGCTCGGTTCTCTTGTCGTAGCTGAAAAGCGTCGGTCCACCATGCTCATAACGGAGCCCGAGAAAAATGTACATCGTATTGCTGCCTGCGTGGTTGTTCATGTTACGCCAGTAGGAGTACCCCACGTACCAGACGCAGTCGGTCCCGCCACAGTCATCAGCATTCGTAATGCGAAGCCCTTCGGTTCGATATGGCGCCGGAAACATGAACCTGCCTCTGGTTCCGGGAGGTTGAGGAAGAAAATCACGGATTTGTTCCGGCGTAAAGCGAGGCCGCATCGCTTTGCTGTCGGCCGGTTCGATAAATCCGCCCGGCGATTGAGCACCGGCTTCATTGGTCACGGGCCAGACAGTCCAGACGCCGGCTGTGGCCAGGACCAGGGCCAGCCAGGGCCAGCCGGCGGTCTCACCATAACGCCGACGCACGGCCGAGGTCGACCGGCCTGCTTCGCCAGTTTTCATCTCGAACATGTGCCGCCAATGCCTCCCGCAGCCCGCAACGAGCCAGCATCCTCACGGATCGGTTCCATTCGACACCAGGCAAACATTCCTCGCTTCACGCTGCGACCCGATGTAAGGCAAGCTTGTCGCCAAGAATCTCCCGCTCTTCGCCGTCGATAAACAGTCGCTGCCACAATTCCATATTCATAAGCAGCCACAGCCGATCGGTATGCAGACGGCGACCGCTTCGATGCTCTTCAGCCAGACGCGTGACGCAGGCCGGATTGAAGAGGCCGCGGGCCATGGCTCGTGGACCGAGTACGAGATCTTTCACCATCGGCCAATACGCTCCCTGCAGCCACCGCCCCAACGGAACCGGGAAACCCATTTTGGGCCTTGTCAAAATCTCGTGTGGAATGAGATGTCGAACCGCATTCCGCAAGACCGCTTTGGTCTTCCACCCGTGCAAACGGAACCGGCCCGGCATTGCCCCGGCCAAGTCGACCAGCTCATGGTCAAGATACGGCACTCGGCTCTCGATCGACGCGGCCATACTCATCTGATCCTGCTTCATCAGCAACTCCACCAGATGTGTCTGCAAATCCACATAGCTCATGCGTTCGAGCAGGCCCTCCTGATGCTCATTCCAGTAACGAAGTCCAACGGCATGCGGATCGCGGCAGGCCAGGAGACTTTGATCACGAATCAACTCTTGCTGCAACATCGTGGGAAATACAGAAAAATTATCGAAAAACACTCCGCGCGGACCGGGCGGATACGCCAGGAACGAACGCTCGGCATAGCGACGGACAGCACTCGGAAGGCCCGCAAGCATACGCGCCATTCCCCGGCGTATCATCTCCGGTGTCGCGCCCCAATATAGACGGCCCAGCCGTTCATTGAGCGCAGTCATGCGATAACGGTAGTCGTAGCCGAGAAACAGTTCATCGGCCCCTTCGCCGGTCAGGACGACCTTGACGTGCTGCTGCGCCAGCTTGGACACGAAATACAGCGGCACGCTGGAATTGAAGGCGATCGGTTCATCCTCGTGCCACACCAGACGGGGCAGCGCCTGAAAGAATTCCTGCGGCGAGACGAGGACTTCGTGATGCTCGGCTCCCACCGCTCGGGCCGCCAGCCTCGCATAAGGTAATTCATTGGCTTCGACTTCAGAAAATCCAACTGAGAAGGTATGTATCGGACTGTGCGTGGCCGGGGCCATCAGTGCCGCAAGCGCTGTCGAGTCCAATCCCCCTGATAGGAACAGCCCTACGGGGACGTCGCTCATGAGATGGCTACCCACGGCGGATTCGAGTTTGACAAAGATCTCACTCCCTCGTTCCTGCATATCGGCGGTTGAGTGATCGTTCCGCACCGGCGGAAGCCAATACCGTCGCTCGCGAAAGCCTTCGGCGGCTGACCAGGACAGGGTGCGGCCCGGAAGCAGCTTGCGGACGCGCCGGAAGAATGTTTCTTCTCCCGCGACAAAACGGGACGCCAAAAACTCAGGCAGGATGGCATCGTTGAATTCAGGCCGAAACGCCTCCGCGGCCAGGATGCCCTTGATTTCCGAGGCGAACAGCAGCTCTTGGTCCGTGCAGGCATAGTACAGGGGCTTGATGCCCAGGCGATCGCGCGCGAGCAGTAGTCGGCCCTGTACTCGATCCCAGAGCGCAAATGCAAACATCCCGCGAAGCCGTTCGACGCAACGCTCTCCCTCCTCCTCGTACAGGTGCAGAATCGTTTCTGTATCGCTACGGGTGCGGTAGTGGTGCCCGCGCGCTTCCAGTTCAGGGCGCAACTGCTGGTGGTTGTAAATTTCTCCATTGAACACGATCCAGACCGACTCGTCCTCATTGGCCATGGGTTGATGCCCTCCGGCCAGGTCCACGATCGACAACCGGCGATGAGCCAACCCGACCGGCCCTTCGGACCATAAACCCGCCCCATCGGGGCCACGATGACGCTGAACATCGCGCATACGGATCAGACGGTCTTCTTCGACACGATCGCTCATAGAGAGTTTGACAATGCCCGCAATTCCACACATCGTGCTACATCTCCTCCACTGCGATTGGATGATCTCCGATGACAATCATCTCGTTCCCCGGATCGGCCACGATCGGTTCTCCAAGAGTCGAGCACTGAATGCTCAACAGACCGGCATGCCCATGACCGGGGCTGGCCGCGGCGGCCGGCGTTCCCACCCGTTCCTCATATTCACATAACCTCTGTACGGAAGGGATTGCACGACCTGTCTGGAGGCACGGCGCGAGTGAGCGCGTTGAACTCGTTCAATCCCCGCAATCCGAATATCCAGAGCATCTCGCCGGTCGGGCCTCTCGCGCCCCAGGCATAGTCGGCTCGTCGAAACAAGACTGCCGCAACGGCGAAGACATCACGGCACCCGTCCGGCTCGCCGCCAGAGGGCGGTAGAAGCTGGCCTCCGTCGGCGTCACCGATGCGCGGCAGGGTTCCATCGGGCCGTTGCAGGGCCATCAGCGTGTCCAGCATCGTTTGCAGCCTCTCCGTCACGAACCAGGGCACAGGGATGCCATTGATGTCCGCAAGGATCAGGAAATGAAGATAGATGTCGATCGTGTACCGCTGGTAGCATGTGGACTGTTCAAAATAGATGCCGTCGGGGAACGATTGTTTCCGTAGCTGCTCCACCAGGATGCGGAATCCTAGAGCGCGCCATCGATCGGCGGACCGCAACTCACGAAACAGTGTCCCGACATAAAACAGCCCGAGCGCTTCGGCGGTGAGACGGGTATTGGGCGCGTCATAGTAACTGAGATACCGTTCAACGTGCGCGGCGTGGGCACGGATCGTATCCAGCAGAAGCACAAACAAATCCGGCGTCAACACCGGCGATTGCCGGAACAAGGCGAGTGCCCAGCACCAGGAAATCAGCCTGAAGGAGACCTCCGCGCTGTCGACCCAATTAATCCCCATTCCGACCGGATTCGTGCAAATCCAGTCACGCACTGTCTCGTCGAAGTGCCGCGCATATCGCTCGTCGCCGGTGAGCTGGTAGGCCTGACCGAGCGTGATCAGCCATTGATGGCGGTTCAAGGCCCAGATAAGGGCGCAATCGCCGACCGCCGCCGGGTCGAACGGATCGATCACCGTCCAATGCAACAGCGGCACCCGTCGGCGCGCCAGAGGATCGAGATGCCAATCCACTGGGTCTCCGAAGGAGAGGTCTCGGTATCCGAGCAAGTCGAAACGGCCTTCGCATAGCCGGTCCGCCGATGCCACCAATCCCTCTTCAGCCTCCGGGCACATATCGGCCAACAAACCGCCGACATGGCCGGCTGTCCCTTCGAAAAATCGCCCGGGAAATTGCTCGCGAAACCGGTGTTCAAGTAATGCGGCAGCACCCCACAGATCGTCGATGCGCACCAGCCGGTGCACGTCGGAAAGCTCTGATTTCCGTACCAACTCAGCGAACGGTTTCCACGCATGGCCCGCCGGCACCGCTCGGGACGAAGCCCGATCGACGAATTTCGACACCTGCTGGCGGCTGAGCCCAAGCATTTCATCCATACTTAATTTAAACAACTTGTTAAGCTGCATACCTCGCCCCATGCATTATGTGTTTCATCCGGATCGATGACACTCCACGCTGACCGGCATAGACGGCCTCCCACGCGTTCCGAACATGGGACCGACCGCTTCGCTGTTTCGCTGCCTTCAGCGGTAAGACGACCCGCGGCGATTATTCGTCGTGGACTTTCAGTCCTATAAGCGCACCGCACTTGAGCAGCAGACGCCAGGCAAAATTGCTCCGAATCCTGGGGAGAAGCCGGAACTTGATGGAGTGCAGGAATCGACTGCTCGGACGGTTTGGAAACACGAACAACCAGGAATGCGGCCGCACGTCATCCGTCCAGTTCATTTTCCAGCGCTCGACTGCGCCGAGCAGATCGACCTCGTCGTATTTGAGGCTCCACGCCTCCTCCAGCAATCGCCAGCACAGCACATGAGACGGCGCACCGGCCGCGAAGCGCGGATCGTACCCTGATTTCAACAAGTAGAGTTTATTGTGAGAGAGGAGGGAGATTTGCATGGACACCCGCTCATTCTTGACGAGCAAGAAATACAGGCGCAACGATCCTTGCTGAGCAGCCGACAGCATCATTCTGCGGTAGAAGGCCTCGCGCTTCGGATCGCAGACGATCGCCGTTCCGGCTTTCTGTTTCCATGCGGCCCCCTCCAGCCTGAGCGCATCATCCACAGCCTGTGACAATCCCTCTCCTCCTTGAATGACTTCGTGCGTGACCTGACCGAGCCGGCTCAACCCCTTCAATCGCCCTCGTAAATTCGACACATACTTGCGCGATAGGCCTTTCCCATACTCGTCCCAAGTGCCTGTGATGGGAATATATGGGCTCCGGGTAGATCCCCATGTCCCGACCAGGAATCTATCGTCGATGGCCATCCGAGGGATCGTCATGAGTGCTTGAGCGGCTGGAGACAATTGGCGCAGTTCCAAGACGTCCCAATCCTTCGAACGGGAAGCCAGGAATTTCCAGATCGCTCGGCAGGATTCCTCAGGACGGCTCGTCACGATAAAATCGAACCGTTCGGTATAGACATTCGCGATTCCACGTAGGCGCCGGACCGGGCATCCGTACATCCGGCCACGATCCACCATCAGCGGAGCAAGCGCCACCATCCTCGACCCTTCTGTAACGCGGACGATGAACAGACTTCCTTCCGGTTTGAAACAGTCCCACCACGTGCGGACCCATTCGTGCCGGATGAAGGGGTGATCGATGCGGGACTCATCGACGAGCCGATTCCAGGGGGTCTCTAACTCGATGAAGGATTTGTAGTCCTGGATCAGCTCGACCTGCAGGTCTGTGGCCGGCGCCGGCGCAGGCGCCTCCATCGCTCTCGCCACGACTGATTCCTGCGTACGCAACGACTCCTGCTGCCCGACCGGAACCATCGCCGCCGTTTGCATGACCCCTCCCTCCCTCTCGGTTCAGGGCAACCAACCCGGAAACCGATAATGTTGAACCGGACAACCGGTTTGAATGAGGAAACGCTGTCGCGAGCCCATTCCCGATTCGACGAATGTCTGCCTTACGCTGTCTGATACTCCGCGCGGATGGTGGACGAAGAAGGCAGCAGGACGTTCAGCTTTCCAACCTGCCGTGCCATATATTCGATGTGGGGATTGGTGATGTCCTGATGGATAGGCAATTCCAGCACATGCCGTCGAAGAAACCGCGCGTCCTCCCCTTCATGCCCCGCCACCGAAGGATCGCCTTCGTTCCATAATTCCGTCGCCATCACACCTCGTTGCCGTAGCGCCCGCGACGCGCCACTCTTGTCCGCGACTAGAAGCGGGAAGAACAATGGACAGACGCCAGGCGGTAAATCAGTTCGCACAGCGGCCTGGGCGGGAAGCTGTTCCCGAAGCGCGATAAAATTCTCGCGTCGGCGACGCCGAATGGACTCGTAATCGAGACCTGTCAGGACTCTTCTCGACCAGGACGACATGCCGACGTTGACATGAGAAGGATTGAATCCCGTGTCGCCGACGGGAATCCGCTCGACACGCAATGCGTTCAAGAATCGACCGATGCCCTGTTTGACGTCGAACAACCGGCGTCCCACCCGCGGATAGCGAATGCGGAAACGCTCAAGCCCTAGTTCGGCAATACGTCCCGCCACAAACATTCGGCCGCTCCGCTGCAGCGGCAAACGAGTGAGGTCGTCGAAGACATGACGTTTTTGGACCAGGACTCCTCCGTCTGGAAGCGGGAGCGTCTTATACAGGCAAAATATCGCGTAGTCGCCATAGGTCCCGACCGATCGTGCATCCACACCGGACAACAGAGCCAGGGCACAATCCTCGACGAGCAACAGACCGTGCTCGGCGCATAAAGCATTGAGTTGATCCATCGGGTGAGGCCACCCGGCGTAGTGGATCACGAACAGCACCTGCGCCCCGCCTTCTCGACAGAGCCGGCGCAACACCGCCATATCGATCCCGAACTCTCGAGTCACGGGATACCAAACGATCTGCGCCCCCGCATAGAGAACAGCCCGCACCTCGTTGCCCATATGGTAATCGGGCATCAAGACGACATGGCGGCCGCTGTTCACCAACTCCCTGACGATATGATAGATCGCACTGCGGGCCGTGTGAAAATACGTGGTATTCGGTGCATTCAAAGGAAATGGCAAGCCCTCTTTTCCTGAATCTGCCCACATTTCTCGCAGACCGAGCCCTTGCCAAGCCGGAAGATACATCAGAGCGTCTCTAGTCAAAGAGTCATCATCCGTCACGGCACGGTTCGGCGTGCCCGGTTGAGCCAGTGAGGTCATCTTCGGGAGTCCATGACTAATCACGGTGTCTCATCACATTCATGCGCATTGCGGCGCGCCATAACGGCCTGTTTCCATAACAGAGACGGGAGGATCATGCAGAACGACGAATTGCCTCACGACGCTCGATGTGACTCCGGCCCATCATCATCTCGTCATACAACGCCGACCATTGGCTGCGCACACTACTCCAGGAGTATCGGTCCAGCCGCCTGTAGGCGCGGGAGGCCATCGACCGCGCGCGGTCCGGCTGTTCCAGCAAAAGCCCGGCGGCGGCCGCCATAGCAGCGGGCTCTCTCTCCGGCACGATCAGGCCGCTGACGCCGTCTTCGATCATATTGGCGATGTCGCCGACACCGGTGCTGACGATCGGCAAGCCTGATGCGACGGCCTCGAGAATCGAAAGCGGTTGATTGTCGATGAGTGAAGAATTCAAAAAAATATCCGCGCTGTCGTGGACCGACGGCATCTCCGCAGGCTTGACCGCCCCCAGGAAACGTATTCCGCTTATGCCCAGCGAGCGACACAATCCCTTCAACTCCGCGTCTTGGCTTCCCGCGCCGACGATCGACAGTGTCGCATCCGGATACCTCGTCTTTAGAAATCCGAAGGCCCGGATCGTCTGCTCAACGCCGTAAAACCACTCAAAGTTTCGTATCGAGAGGAACCTCGGTCGCAGCGGCTCCCGCACACGATATCGAAACCGGTCGGTCTCAATCGTATTGTGGATCACGCGAACCCGATATCCATAGACGGCAAATACTCCGCGCAGGTATTCCGACGGCACCACAATCTCGTCCACGAGTTTCAGCCAGGGATGGATCAGGCTCCCCCAATGGGCCAGATGATCCTCCGCTTCGCCGCTGTGGTAATTGAGCACAACCGGCTTGCGCAGCCGCTTGGCCATTAACAATGCAGGGAGTGGCGCCAGAAGAAATGACCAGTAGGAGGCCGAGTAAATATGCACGATGTGGGCGTGGCGCAACCGCAATAGACTGGGAAGATATAATCCCTCGTTCGCAACCGTCCTGAGATAGGGCAGCCGCCTCAACCAGTCCATCCAGGACGGGAACGACGGATCGATCGGCACATAGTCGACATCATATCCGGTGTCACGCAACTGCGTCGCCAGCAATGTCGCCTGCACCGCTTGTCCACCGAGAATATTGAGCGACGGCGCGACCATCGCGATGGTGGGCACGTGTGTCATGGCCATGGTCATGATGCGCTTTTCTGAGGTAGCGCTGCGTGAAACGCTACAGCCTTGGTTCCTGACAGCCGCCGGCCGATCGGGTGCATGGGCGGAACGACGGCCCTGGCAGGAGGTGTCTGTGCCTCCATCCCTCCCCGTCGATCGAGAAACGTACGGCACCATAACTCGAACGACATCAACGTCCATAACTGTTGGTCGAGCGGTTGGCCACGATCGTGCTGATCGAGCAGCTGTTCCACCCGCGCCGCATTAAAGAGGCCACGTCGTCGGGAAGTATCCGCGAGTAACAGCTCACGAACCATGGGGCGAAGCGCCCCTCTGAACCAACGCCCCAGCGGAACACCAAAACCTTTCTTGGGGCGGTCGAGTGTCGCATCGGGCACCAGCCCTCGCAGCGCGCGCACAAAGATGTATTTAGTCCGGCTTCCCCGAAGTTTCCATTCAGCGGGAATGGTCGCGGCAAATTCGACGAGTGGATGATCGAGCAGCGGCACCCGAGATTCCAACGAATGCGCCATGCTCATGCGATCGACCTTGGTCAAGATGTCGAGCGGAAGATAGTGCCGGAGATCCAGATCTTGAAGCGTCGAGAGCCAGTGATCCGTCGAGTGTGCCAGCCGTTCGAGTCGAGGCCCGGCGGCTGACAAGAAGGCGTGATGTTGTCGCACAACAGGGGTCAGCAACGATGTTTGATGCTCCTCCTTGAATAGGGTCGAAGCATCCAGGTATCGCTCGGGACCGGGCAATGAGAAATGGCGCAAGGAGTTTTTCCCCCGGACTCCGTTGGGCCACCGGCGGCTCGCCTGAGCCAAGAGGGAGCGCATGAACGGCGGAAGGAACCGTGTCATTCGTTCCCTGGATTCCACGACATATTTGTCGTATCCTCCGAACAGTTCATCGCCGCCGTCGCCCGAGAGCACGACTTTCACATGTTGAGCGGCCAGCTTGGACACCATGTAAGTGGGAATCGCGGACGCATCGCCGAACGGCTCGTCCAAATCCCAGGCGAGATGATCCATCAGATCAAAAACGTCTGGCGCAAGCACCAACTCATGATGGTCGGTACCGAACCGCTGCGCGATGAGCCGTGCATAGGGCAACTCGTTGTATTCCTGCTCGTGCCAGCCGATAGAAAATGTCTTGATCCGAGTTGTAGCTGTACGTGCCATCATGGCCACTACGGAGCTGGAATCAATCCCACCGCTCAAGAACGCTCCGACGGGCACGTCGCTGACCTGGTGATAACGGACCGCTTCCTGAAGTCTAGCCTGTAATTCTTCGATGGTGTCTTCCTCGCTTCGGCGGGTATTCGGCGTAAACCGTATATCCCAATACCGTTCGATCAGGGGTTCTTTCCCCTGTTCAAGCAACAGGCGATGTCCCGGCTCGAGTTTGTGGATCCCTTCGATCATGCTCTCTTCTGGAGGTGTCGTGCCATACGTCAGCAAATGAGAGAGCGATGACCAGTTCAACACCCGCTCGACGTCGCTGATCTGGAGTATGGCTTTCAGCTCGGAAGCGAACAGAAAACGGCCGGCCATCGTACCGAAGTACAACGGCTTGATGCCCAGCCGGTCACGCGCCAGCAACAGCCGCCGGCGGCGTTCATCCCACAACGCAAACCCAAACATGCCGCGAAGTGCATCCACGCATGCCTCTCCCCGATCTTCATAGAGGTGGACAATGACTTCGGTATCGGTCGAGGTTCTGAATGTGTGGCCGGCCTGTTCAAGTTGGCTGCGAAGCTCGCGATAATTGTAAATTTCTCCATTCAAGACAACCCAAATCGACGCATCCTCGTTACACACAGGCTGATGCCCGGTCTGGATATCGATAATACTCAGACGGCGCATCGCCAGCCCGGCCCCGTCGCCGAGATACATTCCTTCGTCGTCAGGTCCGCGGCGGACCATCGCCGCGCACATGGCGTGCAGTTCCTCCGCCTCTATCGGCTGATTATGAAGGCTGACGATTCCCGCAATCCCGCACATAGCGTTCTCGGCTCCTTTGATTTAAGAACGGGTACTGCGAAGCGTGAGCCTCGCCCGCCCTGCCCAGTTCCATAACCAGGCTCGCTCATCTTCCTGCAGAAGGCCCAAGACGAGAATCATGGTGAGATAGCCTCCCGTGTATACAACACCGACCGCGAAAAGTCGTATCAACGGGATCGAGTGGAGCGAAAAGTCCACGGCAAATGCTGGAAGCGCCGCGGCGGCGCTCGCGATGGCGACGGTCGCCAGGGCCCGCCACGGAAGGACATCTCCCACGCCGACCCGCCAGATCTTCATCATCGACCACAAGCCGATGGATTTCCCGACTGCGAGGGCGAAGACCGTCACAAGCACGGCCCCCACCAGGCCGAACAGTTTGACCAGCCCGTAGATGAGCAGCGCAATAATTCCCAAGCGCACAAGGTTGATAACGAGCAACGTCCGTGTCTTGGCATAGACCCGCAACAACCCGTCTATCGGGACAGCCGACAGGAGAATCGCCAAGACCCCGACCATGAAAATGGGGACGCTGGCCAGATAGGTCTTCGTGAAGAGGAGCACGATGACATCGCGAGCGACAAGAAGCAGCAACCCGACGAGCGGGAAAAACACCAGGGCGAGTTTCCTGACCGTGTCATACCACAGCTCAAGAACTTTCGAGTCCCGGCCATGTTGCACTTCCTTGGCCATACTGACCATCATGACGTTACAGACGGTCGTGGACACCATATCGACTAAGGGGATCTGCAGACATCCAACCGAATAGATGGCGAAGGTTGCCGTATCGAAAAGGCCGGCCACAGCGTATTGGTGCAGGTTCTCTTGGGCGACGTGAGCCACCACATACAGCGCGAAGGGCAGGGCATAGACCAACTGGCGTGCAAACACCTGCATATCCGGGCGAAGCGCAGGACCGAACTCGTGCCGGTAATACCATAGGGCAATGCTGAGCCGAAGGATGCCGAACGCGACCGCTCCATAGATCAGCGAGGGCAGCACTGGAATGATAGCAATCGGGATGAGAAAGAATGCGGTTCGTACGATGTCGCTGCCGGCATAGGCGGCTGAAGCCCAAGCGTAGCGAGTGCGGGCTGTCATCACTGTTTCGAGCGAGATGGCGGCTTGCATCAGCACTAAGAACAGGGCAAGGGGCGGGATCAACGGCGCGAGCATAGGGTTGCCCATCCATACGGCAATCCGTTCTGCGAGCGAGATCAGGACCACGGCTGTCATGACCCCGATCACCGTCAGAAACAAGAGTGCGTTCATCATGTACTCTCCCGCGTCGCGCCCTGCCCGCGGAAGGAAATACAAGAGTGATTCCGACATCCCGATCTGGGAGATCGACAAGATAGTGATGTACAGCAGAAACCATTGCTTGTAGGTGCCGAATGTTTCGATATCGAACACCCTGACGAGCACAATCGGGATCGCGAATGCGACCGCGAAGCCAATCATGCGTCCAATAATAATCCCCAGCGCTGGCTTGAACATTCAGGACATCTAACTGAACATCGATCGGCGCAGAATCCCATTGGAGTCCGCACTCGAAGCATCCGGCGCCGGTTGAGCGGAAGACAATGGAGCAGCACTCACTTCGGAATCATGGCTCTGCTTGCAGGACGTCAGCCAGCTTATGACTCCTGACGCATGGCAGCTCATGAGATTCGAGGAGAAGCGTCGGAAAATATCCAGGCAGGCATCCTCCCACAACAGGGTTCGCGGAATGGTCAAGGAAGGATGCAGAGGATCCCGATGAGTACACGTTGTATAGGCCCACCGGTATCCGGCTCGGGCCACGGCGGATACGACTTCCGGATTGAAACGCCCGTCAGGATATGCGAAATGGGAGACCGGCTTGCCCAGCTTCAGTTCCAGAGTGCGCGCGGACCCGGCGAGCTGGTTCACGACCCGGTCCGGTTTCTCGATCGTCAACAAGGCATGCGTTTGAGTATGTGACCCGATGATCATGCCGCTCCGATCCAAAGCCGACACCATCTCCCAGTCCATGGCATGCAGGTCGGGATACTCCTTGTCTTCAATATGACTGACCGTCTCCAAGGCGGCCACGACACGCAGAAGAGTTTGCTGCGGCAAGGTCGTGAACAATTGCCGCATCAGGCCCCCTATGTCGTGCATCGAACCCGGGCGTATTCCCTGTCGAAGACGGATACGCTTGCCGTCGAACAATTCGAGGAAGCGCGATTCTGAATGGCGCAACGCCGGCACCACATGGGAGAGGAGCAGATAGAGCTTGTCTTGGATCTGTAGCTGCGTGCGGCCGATCGACTCTGTGACGACGAACATTCCGGCTGGAATTCCTTTGCGTTTGAGCAGAGGAAGCGCATGGTGATAGACCCCGGCATAGCCGTCATCGAACGTCACCGCGGCCGCTGGGCGGGAGAACGGCGCACCGCTTTCGATCTGCGCGCCCAGCTCGTCCAACGTGATGAACCGGTATCGCTGGCCGATCCAGTCCAGCTGTCGTTCCAGCATTCCAATACTGATGAGATTAGCCGGTATCGCACGTCCCGCATGGGCGCGTGGGTCTGGCACCACCGAGTGGAACCCCAACACGAAAGGCTGGACCCTACCGGCCGACGAACCGATGAATGCATTGGCTCCGCTCCAGTGGAGCGCCGCCGCCATTCCGCTTTTCGACATGGACCGAAACATTCTCGTCATGCGGCAGCTCGTCGTCGCACAGCAATGGCACGCGCCAGTAACGCGGGTGAAAGCACGTGCCGTGCGACCCGTTTGGCAACCGTTTCGCCCTGTAGCGCGACGCGGCAGAGCGCACCTCCGGTCGAGGGAGGAAAGAGGCGAATTCTTGCCAGATCCCTCACCTCGCTTGTCCAGAGATACTTGTAGGATTCTGTGCCGTGCAGCAGATCGTATTCTTCGGCGCCTTCCATGATCGCATGTTGAATCGCGAGTCCCATTGTCACCAAACCGACACTGTGCTGCCGATAGGCCGGATCGAACCCTGATTGATAGAAATAAAATCGACGTCCGTACTGAAATCCATAGAGCGCCCCAAGCGGTCGGCCATCGAGCCGCAGGACAAACAGGCGGAGCCAGCCGCGCTCGAGAGCCAGACGGCTGAAGGCATCGTGAAAGGCCAATTCCTGGGGAGTCTGCAAAGCCTCGGAGCCGCCTCGCTCGTCCCACCGCCGGTTGTGCAGGGAAAGCAGCATGGCGAACGCTTCACGCCGCTGATCTTCCTTTTCCACCAGATCGAACACCACCGTACCTTGCTTGTGGAGATTCTTGAGCCGCCGGTGAAAATTGTATCGATGGGATGAGCCCAGTGAGGCCATATACGATTCCCACGTGTGGCCTCGCAACGAAATATACGGGCAGGTTTCGATCAGGCTTTGCTGGACTGTCCATCCGGCTTGTTTGAGTTCCCCGACAAGTCCCCGGGCTGAATGCGCCGCCTGGTTGAGATGACTCAAGGTCACGACGGGGCGTTGTCGCTGAAGATATTCGGCCAATCCGCGCGAGACTTCTGCTTCGTGTCCACGGCGAATAAGCACGTCCAGATAATCCGACCCGACGACCCCCGTCGCGAGAAAGTCCATGGCTCGATGTGGCATGACGCCGCCGAACGTCTTGGCATGCAGAAAGAAGGGTGCGATGCCGAGCAGACGGCTATGGCGGCGGATCGTCACCAGAGCCAGGGTTCGTGTCTGTCCGAAATGTTCCCACCAGGTTCCCAGCCATTCGCCCGTCAGAAAGAGACACTCCGCGTCGCTATCTTTTAGAAGCTCCCGCCATTCGTCGAGTAAATGCGCAAGGCGCGATGGCTCTTCAATCACTGTCACCAGAAGGTTGTCCGTCGTGCGAAACGATAGCTTTTCAGCCTCTTCCGGCGGTTGCAGGCAGCTATAGTCATGAATGTCGATCTCTGTGCGCACCAGACGGGCCGGCATTCCCGCCACGACCGAACGGGGCTGCACATCCTCCAATACGACCGCGTTGGCTGCCACGACCGCCCCCTCACCGATGGAGACCGGGCCGAGTATTTTTGCTCCCGCACCGATGACGCAGCGATCCTCGATGACCGGCACACCCCATCGCCGGGACCGCCCGCCGATGGTCACCTGGTGACCGATCGAGACGAATCTGCCAATTTTGCATCGTTCATGCAGGACGACGCCCAGACCGCCATAAGCCAACTCGACGCCTTCACCGATCTCCGCTGACATCGGTATTGCCGCATTGCACAGGAAATAGATGCATTGATACATAAGCTTTGGCACGACAGGAATCCGATGCCGGTAGCACCAATGGCCAAATCGATAGAGCGTGAGCGCATTCATGATGATGGGGGTCTCGTTAGGGGGAAATAGCCGACGGGCTACCCGGCGTACACTTTTTGACCAGGCTCATGCATCATTACTGGTAATGCCAAACCGGGCGACTGCGGATCGGAACGAGGCGTACAGCGGCGTGCGATGAATCCGAGGCAGCAACCTGAATTTCAGGCTGTAGAGGATCCAGGGCATCGGCCGCCTGGGAAACACAAACAGCCAATAATGCGGTCGCACGTTCGTGGACCAGCTTAACTTCCACCGTTCGGAATTCCCGAGAAAGTCCGCTTCGGTAAATTTGTGATTCCATGCTTCCCTCAGCATCTTGTCGCACAGGAGGTGGGAAGGCGAATACGTGGCATACTCCGGATCGTAGCCGGACTTCAGCATATACAGCCGGTTATGAAAGAAGAGCCCGATTCTCACGGCAATGCGTTTGCCGGCGACCACAAGAAAATACAGTTGGAGCCACCCGCTTTTAGCAGCGAAGGTCATGACATTCCGGTAAAACTCCCTGCTGTCATCCCGGCTTTCAATGGCCGTTCCTTGTGCGCCCTTCCAGGCAGCCGATTCCAGGCGTAACGCGTCTCCGAAATCCTTATCGAGATCACGATCAGATGTGACGATGTCCAGCTCCACCGGGCCGAGTTGTTCAAGACAGGCCATCCGCTTGCGCATGTCCGCTCGATGCACTTTCTTCAAACTGTTGTGATACGCATCCCATGAATCGCGGACCGTGACGTACGGAGACTCGGTCGATGGCCAGCACCCGACTGAGCAACGGGCTCGCTCCGCCAAACCGGACAGGAAAGTCAGCGTCTGACTCTCTGCCGGTAGTTGGCGCAACTCCAAGACATCCCAACGATCCGCATGCGCCGCCAGATACTTCCATAGAGCCTCGGACGCTTCCTGAGGCCGTTCTCCGAGCAACAGCTCAAATCGCTCGCTATACACATTGCCCATGCCTCGCAGACGACGAATCGAACAACCGTACATTTTCCCGTAATCCAGCATCAGAGGCGCGATAGCCACGACACGGGATCCATCCTTCACCGCAAGGATGTAGGGCGTACCCGATGGCTGAAAGTTGTCCCACCATGCGCTGATCCATTCATGCGTCACAAACGGGTGATTCACACCCGATCGCGCCAACACTTCGTTCCAAATCGGCTCCATCGCAGCGAACCGATCCCGATCCATAATGAGTTCGACGTCCACGGTATCCCACCTTTAGTCCTGCGATATGATGTCGCTATGGCCTGCTGTCATAACCCGGCATATCAGCCCGTATGCAGTGGATGATCGCGTTCTCGTCTCCGAACCTGCTCCAATAAATCCTGATAGACACGCTGCGTGTTTTCGATCATCCGGTCATTCCCGAAGTAGTCCAGCACTCGCTCGCGCCCGGCCCGACCCATGGCCGCAGCCAAATCCGGAGTTTCAATCACACGGCAAATTGCCCGCGCCAATTCCGTCGAATTTTCCGGAGGCACCAGTAAGCCGGTCACGCCATCCACCACAACCTCCAGGTTCCCGCCAATATGAGTGGCGACGACCGGCACTCCGGCCGCCATCGATTCAAGCAGCGAATTCGAAAGGCCTTCTCCACTAATGGACGGCAGGACGGACACCGTCAGTGCGGGTAACAGTTCAGGAACGTCCAGCCGAAATCCGGTGAACGTCAGCCTATCCTGAAGGCCGAGACGCGCGGTCAATTGCTTGAGCTCTTTTCGATAGTCGAAGTCCACAGAGGTGTCGCCCATCACGAGAAAGCGCGCGTTGGGAACACGATCAAGCACCACCCTGGCAGCCTGAACAAAATATTCGATGCCCTTGAGTCGGGCAATACGAGCGACTACTCCGATCAAAGGCCCCTCAGCAGGCACGTTCAACGTGTGCCGAATGGCCTTCTTCTCCGCGCTGGATGGCAAGGCCCGACAGTGAATGCCGTTATGGATGACTATGATGCGTTCAGCGGCGTACCCTTCCGCGATCAACGCTGATTTGATGGCTTCCGCATTGACGATGACTCCGTCCGCAAACCGGCAAACATATTTATTGACTCGCCGTTGTCGAACGGTCCAGTACTCCCCAGTATCTCGACAGGACGCCAGGACAACCGGCACCCCGGCCAGGCGAGCCGCAGGCACTGCAAAGACATTCGCGTAAAAGTTGTAGGCGTGCATGATATCGATTCGATGTTTCTTCAGATAAAGGGAGAGACGTACTAATTCCTTGAACGCGTGAATGCCGTACAGCTTTCGAATGCGATATATCTGAGCCGGGATCTCCCTCATATCCACGGACAGTTGATCATCGAATCGCCCGAAACAACCCAGATGCTGTGTAAATCGACGGGGATCAAGGCCTCCGCGAATATTGAGGATCTGCCGTTCCGTCCCGCCGATCGCCAGGTAAGCCATGAACGTGAACAACCGGACGGGGTCCATCGCGACATCCGATGAAGGTCCGGTGACATCCGGCATCTTGTCCATCGCCACCGCATCTTCCACTTGTGACGGCACATACAGGCTCATGCAGAAATCTCCTTCCACCGGCGGCTTTCCGTCCGGCTTATTTTCCATACGGCCACACTGAGTCCGGCCATGTAATAAAAATACATGTGGTAGCTCACAGGGTGAAACATCGCGGCGGTTGCAAATGCGAGGAGGCTCACTTGGAGGGCTTCCGCAAGTACCCGGACGTCAGACATACCGGAGGCCTGGCACTTCTTCTGAGCGGAGACAGTTCCCCGGATACAGGAGACTAGAAGGAAACAGAACACGATCAGGCCGGGCAGTCCTAAATCAAGCGCATGTTCAAGATACACGTTATGCACAGGTAACCATCCTCCTCGCGCTTCATTCATCGCCAGCGTGTTCATCCCGATTCCCGCGCCGATAACGGGGTGGGCGAGTATAGTTTTTGCCGCGACTGCCATGTCGTACCATCGTTCTTGTGCCGAGCCGGTTCGATCCGTCTGCATGTTGGCAATGGTGCTCATCCGGTCCAAATAGGACGACGGGACCAATGGCAGAGCCAAAAGACCTGCCAGCATCAATCCATACAACCATGTCCGTTCCGGGCGGCGCTTAAGTTTCCAGGCGTACAGCAGCACAATGGCCCCCAGCGTTAACGCGCCTCCCCTGGAGTGAGTCAGAATGACCGTTATGACTTCGATTACGATCGCACAAATAAGAAGGCTTCGTATGAGGGCAGGTGTCGTGACAAGCAGCAACCCGATTGTGAGCGGGATGATCAAGTTTATCATCAGCGCCAAGTCGTTCGGATTTTTTGTTAACCCTCCTTCATTCCCTACAATTCGATCCTGGCTGATCCCCTGGTCGATAGAGACACCCGAAAGATAGCTATTCATGGCAAACAGGCCGAGCCCCATGGCAAATAGCGTCAACAATCCGGCTATCTGTCGGAGACGACGGCTCGTCGTCACGACATGACTGAGTAACCAGAACACTGCGACGGCCTTCAAGTAGGTATCAACTAACACTGAGATACTGCCACCGGGCCATAGTGAAAAGGGGATTGTCACCGTAGCCCAGGCCACCATCACGACGATCAATTTGAGCTCGAGGGTCCATTCAACGATCGGCAACCTTCTGACGCTACGGTCGAGGAGAAAGAAACCAATCCCGACGCCGATTGCCAAGAGAGCAGGCCGAAAAATGGCCAAGGAAGGGAAGTATTGCTGTGGAGAAAACAGGAGGATAGCCGTAAACGCCATTAACGACCAGAAGGGGATCGCCGACCCCTGGTCGATGTCCGATCCAGCCGTTCGATCTTCATCCGGCCGACCATCAAATACGTCGGGACGCCACCAGTGGCTCTCCTCGGCTGACTCTCGATTCAGCGGTCCGGTGTGTCTTGTCGCGTCGATGGCTTCAACCGACCCTACTCCCCCCTCTGCACCGTGTGGTCGGTACCAATCAGGCTGCATTGTTGCGCTCATCGAAAAACGGCTCGGACGCCACCAGCTCGCTTTCCGGCTTCATCTCGCGGCCGAGTGCGACGACTTTGGTCGTTCGAAGCAGGATTTCGAGATCCAATCCCAAAGAGCGATGCTTGATATAGTACAAATCGTATCGCATTTTTTCCGTTTCTTCTGCGAGATTGTTAGCATAGCCGTACCGGACTTGCGCCCATCCGGTGATGCCCGGCCGAACTAAAGAACGGAAGGCGTAAAAAGGAATGTTCGTCATGAATAGCTGATAATTGGACGCCGGATGGGGGCGCGGGCCGACGAGATTCATATGCCCGCTCAGGACGTTCAACAGTTGCGGTAGTTCATCGAGCCTGAATTTTCTTAACCACCGTCCGACGCGGGTGATGCGATCGTCGTTGTCCTTGACCCATTCCGACTGTGCCGATCGGGATCCGTCAATCGGAGCCATAGTACGAAATTTCATGAGTGGAAATTGTCGGCCGTCTTTGCCGACCCGGTCCTGTACAAAAAGGATCGGGCCTGGGGAATCCAGCTTCACCAGCACAGCGATGAGGCCCAGCAGCGGAGCACAGAACACTACACCGAGCGTGGCCGCGAAGAGACTCAGGCCTCTCCCTGTCCAACTGTGGAGCAGTGAGATCGAAAATTCTGGTGCAAAAATGAGATGACTGGGTTTGAGCGTTTCAATCGCCAGCTTGCCGGTCAGGCTTTCATACAGGGTAATGCCGTCTTCGATGACAATCCCCTGGCGTTTAGCATCGAGAAGCATCTCCACCGGCACGCACCCACGTCGTTCATTCATGGCGACCACAATGCGTGTCGGCCGTATGACGCCGTCGATCCATCGTCGCTCCGGTAATTTCGGTATAGACGACACATCCTTTGACACCCTGTTTAACCTTCCTTGATAGTCGTAGAGAATCCGGTAATTCGGCCGTGTCTGCAATTCTGCTATAACCGCCTGCGCCAGTAACGTCTTACCGAGCACGACCACATGTTCGGTAAACGGACGGCTGAGCATGAGGTGGTACCACAGGGTTCGGCTGACCAGCACCGTCGTGATCATAACGACGAACGCGGCTGCAGCACCTTGCCAATCGCGCATCCCATCCGGAAGCGTGGCATACAAGAGCAGACCGATCGGCAACATCCCGACGACACACGCGCGGAACACGCGTACCAGGCAGGTCCAAAACGTACGCACTTTGCTGAGATTGTATAAGTCGCTGTAATACAGCGCGGCCACGCAACAGACGGTCAGCACCAAAGCGGATGCCGACTCAGTGATGCGGCCGAGCAGCACGCTGCCTGATGTCTCATGGGTATGGAGCAGGAGGGAAAACACTACGAAGAACACCGCCGACTCGATGAGCAGTACAGCAAAAGCCATGAGCGTCTGTGATTCCTGTTGGTGAATGTGGCGGGATTACGAAGGCAAGCAGTACGGTCCGTACTTATAGGACGTCATCAGCCGGTCGTCATTATTAAAGACGAGACCGACCAACTTGGAGGGTCCGAGGATGTTCAGCGCTTCTCCTAACTCGGAACGTGAAGTCTTGTTGGCGGAAACGACCATGACAAAGCCGTCCACACTGCGCCCGATCGTGATACAGTCCGGCGCCAACACCAGTGGAGCGGTATCGACAACGATCCATTCGAACTCGCGACGAGCTTCATCGAGCAGTTCGGCGAAACGCGGAGATTTGAAAATTTCATGCGGCATCACTTGGGCACGTCCGACCGTCACGAAAGACAGATTCCAGGCCGGCATCCGGTGCACGATGTCTTTCAGGCTCAGTGCGGGATTGGCGATCGCATCCCGAAACCCGATCATTTGCTCGTCCTTCAAACCCAGTTGCGCCGGAATCGACGGCTTCCTGAAGTCGAAATCGATCAAAAGCACGCGCGCCTCAGAAGACTGCGCAAACGCGCCGGCCAGGTTGATGGCTGTTACTGATTTGCCATCTCCGACCGTCGGGCTGGAAATTGCCACAACCTGGAAGAGGCCGCTGTGGCGCCGCTGTTCCAACATCAGGCTCAGCGTCCGGTATTGCTCGGCTTCCTTGGTTGCCGGCGCAACGAGACTGACGAGATGATCGTCCGGCTGGGGCTTTTCCACGATCCTCCCCCGGACCGAATCCTCCTTGCGGTCGTACGACTGACCAGAGGCAAAGGACTCTAGTGATGCTCGTAAAGCTGGATTGATATGGATCTGTTCGGCCATCGACACCCTCCTTGGTGAGATGCGAAGCATACCGTCATTAACGAGCTTGCTGTAGCTGAGGCTTGCTTTCGCTCACCATCAAGGACAACGATTCGTTTTCAAATCCAAAGTAATACGACGCGCCCACGATCAACACCAGGCTCACGACCGAGGCAGCGGCATGCAACGTCCTCCGCGCATACTTCTTTCGGCGCTGCCACTTGGTGACAATCGCCGGGATCCGCACCAAGATCGGCACTCGGGTAAACGCGCGCAGACTCTCCACATCGTGAAAGGACGGGTCGCGATGTTCCGCCCACATGATGCCGCCCAACGCACGGCCGACCGACAAAACCAGTCCGGCGAGAATCAGCTTCAATCGATTGGGCGCGACCGGGCCTATCGAAGGCATTGCCGGGTCGACAATTCTCATCTGCCCGGCGCGGTTGGTTTGCTCCATGGTTTCCGCGAGTAAGGCGTCTTCATACCGTTGATGGACGGACGCATACAGATCTCGCGTCATCTTGTAGTCGCGGTCCAGCTGATGAAACTCCTGTGTGTGGTGGGGTGCCCGTTCGACCCGACGCTGGTAGGACGCCAGTTCCTCCCGTAAACGCTGGTCTTCCGCTGCCAGATTCCTTAAATCACGCTCCAAGTCGCGCAACGCATGCTTGATGTCGTCCGGAGTGGCCAGCAGTGCCGCGGTTTGGACGGAATCGAGCTTAGCCTCCAACGCCGTCTCGGCCATCGCTCTCTCGATCGCTGTAATCTCGTCCTGAACGCGGCGGACGTCCGGATGCTTCGCGCTCGCGCGGGTCCGCAATTCGGTCAACTCGGTGCGCAGCTTTTCAAGATGATACGGTAGCGAGTCGGGACTCAGCGCCGTGGTGCCTGCATTGTTGTCGAACAATTGCTTTCCCAACCGTTCCCGCCGCTCCATAAGGCGCATCTGCCGCTCGGTGTTCAGACCCAACTCCTGATTAAGCCGTCCGAGCGTCGACAAATTCACTTCCACCTGCTCGGGTAATTCCCCCATGTGACGCTGCTTGAAGCTGGCGATACCGCGCTCCTGTTCATCGTACCGCTGCTTGATATCGGAGAGCTGCTTCCTCAGGAGGGCGGTCGCCTCCGACGCCTGATGGCCGCGCATTTGCACATTTTCCTCGACGTATTGCGCCGCCAGCGTGTTGGCGACCGTCGCTACCGTGTCGGGGTTTCGCCCACGATAGCTCACCTTGAAGCCAAACGTATTGTCACGCCCGTAGACCTGACGTTGTAACTCTTTCAACTCGAGTGTGACGTCCCGCCGCATCCGCTCCGCAATCACTTCCTCCGGTGCCCGCTTACGAAGCTCCGGGTAGAGGTTGAAGCGTGTCACCAGCGCAAGAAGGCTGGCCCGGTTCAAGAGCTTTTCACGAATCATGTTCAGGCGGGCGTCCGCTTCACCCGTCACGGACGATTTGACGAACCCTTCGGGAATCTGCTGCTGCTCGACAAGCACCGTGGCAGTTGAACTGAAAAAGTCCGGTAAGGAGAATGCCAGGCTCAGTCCGGCAGCCATCGGGGCAGCGAACAACATGAGGCCCAGCCATTTGCGACGGCCCCACACGTCCGTTGCCAGTCTTACTACAGATCGTGTTTCGGTCTCTTGCATCGTAGTCTCCTTAGTCGTGAAAGGTTCAATATGAACACTGAACCGCAGGGCTGCCGCCCGCTGTTCCTGCGACACCTTTCACGTCTGACGATTCACGGTTCACAATCTACGGCACCACGATGATATCGCCCGGCTGGAGAAAGAAGTTCTCCATGGCACCGTTATTTGACACAACTTTGTTATAGTTGAACGGTATCTGCCGCATCGTCTTGCCTTCGGGACGCAGGACGACGATCCGTCCTCGTCCGGCAAACTCCCCGAAGCCCTCGGCCATCGCCAGAATATCCAGAACCGTCGCCCGTCCTTTGAGTTCGTGCCGGCCGGTTTTCTTGACTTCGCCGATCACCGATACTTTGAAGCTGTGCACTTCACGCACGATGACCGACACCTCCGGAGACGGCACGTATTCGGCCAGTTTCTTGAGCAGCACGCTCCGCAACTGGTTCGGCGTCAACCCGCCGGCCTGCACATCGTTCACGAGCGGCAGGGAAATTTTTCCGTCCGGCCTGACCGGCACGGTCCGGCTGATGGCCACGTTGTTCCAGACGGAAATATCGAGCACATCCTCCGGTCCGATCCGGTAATCGACGACGTCCTGCGCTTGAGTCAACACATGATCCGGATCGGATTGCGAGACCGTGCTTGAGGAATTCGGCGAAATCGAGGGCGGGTCCGCCGCGAGGCACGGCGAAGCGCCGAGACAACCGATTGCCAGGTAGATGAATGTGCGTCGTATCATGTACTCCTCCCCTGTGGACTGTTATTCCCACCTTGTCGGATATGTAAACTCGAGCCGGAGCCAGTACAAATTTCTGGCGATGACACTATCAGCAATGGAGACGCCGCCCGTCGGCTGAAAGTTTCCTTCCTGATATGTGAAGTAGGCCGATCCTTTCGCCGTCACGTATTTATTGAATTGATACGCCCCTTCAATGTACCCGGTATAGATAGTCGAATCGAACGAGCTGTTTTTGATCCAGGTCACCGACGGAGCCACGGTTACCGTGAAATATTTGACCGGTTCATGCGACGCTCTGAGTATCACACTCTCCGTTCTCGTGGCGCCGACCGTGCCGATGGTCGTCGTAACAGCGCTGATATAGCTCAGGCTGATATCTCCATGAGGGATGCGCTGCCGGAGGCCGACAAACGCTTCCGGCCGATCGGCCAAATCACCGTCCTCGATACGGGGGCCGGCCCGCATGTCCAGTCGCGTATCGGATGAAAAGTCATGCCCCCAGGACAGCAGCATGGCGTGTGACTGGAAAGAACCTGGATCACCGCCGACGGATCCGGACGAATCACCGTTGAAGGTAAAATACCGCCCGATATAGGCAGGACCCAGCGTATCGTGGCTGCCGATTTTGTGTTCGACGCTCACGTTGATAATGTTAGAGTTCACCTCCACCCCGCCGAACTTATCCCTGGCGTACGCATATTGGCCTAGCAGCTTCGTCAGTGTATCGAACCGATATTCTGCGGCGGGATTGGCGAAATACCGCTCCGTGCGAAAGCGCGCCGTTTGCGCAGAGGTCAGGAGGTTCAACTCGAACGGCGTATTCGTCTCTGCATATCCAAAGGTGTTCCCGATCGTCCAACTGGTCGACGGATGCCAACGGGTTTCCAGCGTTCCGAATTGGCGCTGCTGTGCCGAGTTCAACTGATCCAGCTTGCTATACACTTCCGAATCGAACCGGTAATTGCCGACGATCGTGAATGGCGCGGATTGATAGCTCGCCTGGAGGCCGGGGGTTACCCGGAGAAGCACGTCCCCTTGTTTCCTCCCTTGGGGGGCGAAGAACACGTTGTCGTCGTACACTACGCCGGTCGCAATCCATGGCATGATGTAGAAATCTTCAGGAACCCTGTCGCCCGAGATGATGGTCGGCGCGATCGGCGAGCGAGGAATGCCTTGAATGACCTGAGCCGACACGACCGTCGGCAGCAACACAAGCACAAAGACGATGCCTTTGACGATGCCCCAATCGCCACGCATGAATGATGACCTTTTTTTCTCTGGTGAGTGAACGCAGACCCGCCCGGTGTCCGTCACGCGGCCACGACCGATGTGCAATCCACTTCGACCGCAACGCTGCGTTGAAACAAATTCACCGATAGCACAAGCAAACCCTTGCCGGCATGCCGATCGATCAGAATCCCTTCCACGTTCGCCAACGGCCCATCGGTGATCCGCACACGCTGGCCCGCGTGCAGATACGGATGCGAGACCGCCTGGAGGTCGGAGTCCACCAGTGTGCGAATTGCATCGATTTCATTGTCGGGCACAGCCGCCAGGCAACCGTCCCCGCTGCTCAATACGCAGACCAACCCTCGCACGCCGAGCAGATCGGCATAGCGGCGTCCCGTCAGTTGGTCGCGCACAAAAAGGTAACTGGGAAACATCGGCGTCAGAATGCGGTGGCGCGTGCCCGCACGCCGGGACCATGTGGCAATCTTCGGATAGAACGTCTCAAATTCCTTGGCGGCCAGTTGGTCGCGCACGAGTTGTTCGCAATGACTATGCGTCCACAAGGCATACCAGTGCTGCCGCTCGGCAGGGCACGCCATGTCATGATCGATCGAACTGCAAGCGTCAGTACAAACTTGATTCAGCAAGGCTACGCCCCCTTCGGTTTTGGATCTGCTTCCAAATTCCGAACCCATTTTCGCTTCCCGGCTCCTCATCGGGCCGATTGACGGCCTAATAAAGCAGTCGAACCGGCTCCCCGCGCATGACGGCAGGTCATTCCCTCTTAGCCTTTCGGCTGGAACCCTTGTTCCTCGTCATCATGCTAGGGTCACAGTAGTCCAAGTCAGGGGGGATGCACTATCGGTGAAATCATTGCAACTAAGGGGGAAAACTCCGTATCCCTACTCGGGAACAATACTGAGTACGGCCCAAGGGTCGATGGACAATGTCTCAAGGGCCATATGGTGAGAGACTGGGGGTTACCTCAGCTAGAAAGGCGGCCTTTCTTTCGCCATAGTGTGGGATCAGCGAGTGTAGCCTGTGCCACCTTAAAACAATGGAAAGGATCATCTGATGAGAATTGCACAGATTTCCCCTCTGTGGGAGAGCGTACCGCCGCAGTTATACGGAGGCACAGAACGTATTGTGTCCTATATCACGGACGAACTGGTCCGTCTGGGCCATGAAGTCACCCTGTTTGCCAGCGGTGACTCGAAGACGTTGGCTCGGCTCGAGGCGACCTCTCCGGTTGCGCTTCGATTGAAGCCGGGGCCGGTTAATTCCGATGCGCCGCTGGTCCTCATGATGGAGCAGGCCTTTGGACGGGATGCAGCACAATTCGACATTATTCATTCACACTTGGACTTTCTCAGCTTTCCGATCAGCCGGCGCTGCGCAACGCCCACACTGACCACGCTGCATGGGCGGCTCGATCTTCCGGAAATCCTCCCTGTCTTCAACGAATATGCCGATATCCCGGTGGTGTCGATTTCCACTGCACAGCGGACGCCGTTGCCTGATGCCAATTGGCAGGGAACCGTGTATCATGGGCTCCCGGAAGATTTATACTCCTTCCATGCGCGCCCAGGATCGTATCTTGCCTTCCTGGGGCGAATCTCCCCTGAAAAACGCCCGGATCATGCCATCGAAATTGCCAAGCGGCTCGGAATACCGCTGCGGATAGCCGCGAAAGTAGATCCGGCCGATCGAGCCTACTTTGAAGGACAGATCGAGCGATTACTCGATCACCCGTTGATCGAATATGTCGGGGAAATTACTGATGCCGAAAAATCAGATTTCCTGGGAGACGCTGCCGCCGTGTTATGCACCTACGACTGGCCGGAACCCTTCGGCCTTGTACTGATCGAGGCATTGGCCTGCGGCACCCCGGTCCTGGCTTATCGGCGCGGGTCGATGCCGGAAATCATTGATGACGGTGTCACCGGATTCGTGTGCGACAATCTGGATGAGATGGTCAGCGCGGTGGGCCGGCTGCCGCTGATCTCCCGGCAACGGTGTCGGGAGGCATTCGAGGAACGCTTTACCGTCAAGCGCATGGCGCAGGATTATCTTGCCATTTACGAACGTCTCGCTGCCGTCTCGACAGATGACTATGACTTAGTCCAGGCCGCTCCGATCAACCACGTCACTCACAATATGCGAGTCATCAAGCTTCCTCATCGGCAAGACGCCGCGTGAGTCCACTTGTGAAAAGGTAACTGATCGAGAAAGATACCGAAGCCCGCCGGAAGCTCTCACAAGCTTCCGGCGCAGATGGAAGAACAGAGCAGCTACATCACATCATACGGGTTCACACCCCAGCAGCCGGCGATCACTTCGATCAACCCCACACGGCCGTATGTGTGCACGCC
>JACAFD010000187.1 GCA_013388555.1 Nitrospirota bacterium
CCCCCCCCCCGGGCCGGTTTTTCTCAGATGCAGTTGCTCTTCTATTGAGGAAAAGTGCTCGGCGGGGCGATATGTTTCCAGCCTTCGCCGGTCAGCGTGCGAAGAAACTGCACAAGATCCTGCTTCTCTTCCTTCGTCAGTTCCAGTGGAAGGATCAACGGATCCTGGTGCGGGTTCTTCACGCCTCCCTGATTGTAAAAGTTCACGACATCGTCGAGCGTTTTGAAGCGGCCGTCATGCATATAGGGGGCGGATCGGCTGATCTCCCGCAAGGTCGGGGTTTTAAATGCGCCGATGTCCTCCGCATTCTTGGTGACCAGATACCGTCCGAGATCCACTTTGTTATCGTCCCAGCCGATGCCAAGGTTATGGAACTTTTCGTCGGTAAAGTTGAACCCGGAATGGCACTTCGTGCAGCGGGCTTTGTCCCGGAACAGGAGGAGGCCTCGTTGCGCGGGGGCTGAAATGGCTGCCGTTTCGCCGCCCAGATCAAATCGGTCTGCGGGGCTATTGCCGGACAGGATGGTGCGTTGGAAGCTGGCGATGGCCTTACCGACATTTTCGATCGTGATGTCGTCACCGAAGGTTTGGAGGAACATCGTTTTGTAGCCTTGGATCTTCTTCATCTTCGTAAGCATGACTTCGTAGTTGGCAAAGCCGTGCTCGATCGGATTCGTAAAGGGGCCGATCGATTGATCTTCCAATGTGGCAGCCCTGCCGTCCCAAAATTGCACGCTGCTGAATACCCGGTTGAGGGATGCCGGGGCGCTGCGGCCGCCCTTCTGGCCCCGGATGCCTGTGGCGACCGGTTGTCCGTCCGTAAAGCCGAATTGCGGCAGGTGGCAATTCGCGCAGGCGATTGTATTGTCGTTCGACAATCGCTTGTCGAAAAACAGAATCCTGCCTAACTCGACTTTCTGAGTCGTAATAGGATTATCGGCAGGAATCATGATGCCGCTCTCATCCAAACCCAAAGGGAGCTTGAACTTATACTCGTTCGATACCACGGCATTCGCATCCGGCGCCGCCCAGGACGAGAAGATGGCCACTGCGCAGACGGCCAGGCCTCCAAGAACGAGCTTGCCTAACATGAGTGAATTTCCAAGCACTGCTTTTCGGAGTGGGGTTGATGGTGGGAGTTCGGTCTTCGATATGGCTAGCTTCATTGCGGCTCCTTCCGGTTGTGTTGTAATGACCCTTGTTATGGAGTGCGGTGCAGTCCTTTCTAGCCGTAATCCGCGCTGTGTTGAAATGGTTGACACGCTGCGTCGTCTGGCAAGTTTACATGGCGCGAATCGTACCCATCATGCCCTTTCTTTGCAAGCCCTTTTTTTAGGCAGACCGGACATTTCATCCGGCCTCAGAGGGATCCGGCACGGATAAGCTGAGCAGGCATAGATCACATTCATCGCCACAATGCCCGCGCGCAGCACCAGTAACGCTTCGCTGAATCGAGCCAGGCTGAAGAGGACCCCGAAGCCCACTATCCACCAATAGGGTGACCGTCCCTGTCCAATAGAATCGTGCCGGTTCCCAAGACCGTGACCATACACAAGGGCAGCAGGCTGTGGGTCATCTCCGATGACAGCACACTGACAAAGCCCAATATCCAAATCCCCAAGGGAATCTGGCGCAGTGAGTGTTCTACCTGTGGGGCAACCTTCATTGTCCAGCTCTTTCACAAGGCTTTGCTGTGCCTCGCCGATCCGATGGGCGGAAAGCCGCCACAGCAATCGGCCTGGTCTCTCCGGTCGCCGAATGAGCTAGACCGAATAGCCCAGTCAACCCGGTGGGCGAGTTTCTCAGCATGCAGCATTCTGACACCCTTTGTGCCATCTTGTGGTGGATCCAGAATGAGTCATGTCTCGCAGAGTTGTACGAAAATCACCTCCCGACAATTTTTAGTAAGTTGTAATTTTACAATTGGTTAGAGAGCGATGTCTGCGGCGCGCGACTTGCTTTGTAAACATATTATGCACAGGATACTAACAGTGCAACCTTTACGAAGGAGCGTGTGTATGGAAACCAAGAAACAGTGGTTGATCAAAGGGTTGTTCCTGCCGGCAATCGCGCTGTGTTTTCTCCTCCTTTTCGGGACTGCCGCCCATGCGGCTCTGGTGACGTATTCATTTACAGGAGGCGTCAGTACCATCAGTGGGGGATTATTGGCAACCCCGGTGGAGCCATCTCCATTGAGTCTGGGCCTGCCTGTGACTGGGTCGTTTCAATTTAACACTGGGACTGGTGGCGTCGGCGGAAATTATCCTGGCGCCGTGACTGCCATGACCTTGTCGATTGGCAGCTACACCTCGTCGTTAGCTCTCGGAGCGAACGCGGTGACGATTTTCCAGAATACAAGCCTGGGAGGCGGGTTGATGGGGGATCGTTGGAAACTGGTGGCTGCGGCTACGGGGCTTCCGGTAAAAGGCTACACCCCGTTTAGCGTTGACCTCCAATTAGACCGCGAAGGCGGGGGGTTATTTAGCGATACTGATTTGGAGAACCCTCCAAGTATGAATTCCCTCACGGCGACCAGATGGCGTCTCCTGTTTCAAAATGATGATGGGAATGTGGTCACCGCGCGAGGGACATTCCAAACCTTGACGGCGGTGCCGTTGCCGGCAGCCGCCATTTTGTTTGCTGTTGGTCTCATCGCGCTGGTCGGGCTTGGAGCCGGAGGTTTACGCAACCTTCGCCGGCCTCAGGCCTAGACCACGAGAAGCCTGTTTCGAGCCAGGGCTTGCTACCTCAGCAGGAGGCGGCAAGCCCGTTTTGTTCCGGAAGGCTGAGGTTAAGGGTGAGGGGGGAAGAGTGTTGGAGGTTCGAGGCTGAAGGCTGAGAGCGAATGAAGATGAGAGAGGCTCCTGTCCCGCTGGCGGCTTTTTCAGCACCCTCTTACAGCATGTCGAGCAATGATCCCGCAAGGCAAATGATACTCATCACGATATAGCCGTAGGCTGTCAGATATGCAAAACGAGGAACATGTTTGGGGCCCCACATCATTTTTATGACTGTAGGAAAATAGATCGCAAACATCCATTCCGGTGGATCGTAAATCCAGTGCCATTGATGTTTGAGTCCGTAGACCAACAGTGCGCCAAAAGCTATTCCGAGCACACAGACAAAAGGTTCTAACACTTCCATCGAGCGGACTTCCTACCTCCCTCACATTGAAGAACCGAGGCATTCTACTTTTTCAGGCCTGGCAGGTCTACCGCATTATTCGTGACGATTCGTTGTGAAAACGCTGAGCTGCGTCGTGAGACTGGCGCGCGGAGGTCAGGGGACTGGCGCCGCCTACGGTGATGGGTAACTATCGATCGGAATCATCAGGTGAGCATAGGGTGTGTTGGCCCACATGACCCATGGTCCTCCGTTTTTCGAATCGGTCGACAAGTTTTTCAGTGTCTCCACGTCCGGTATGAGAACCATGATGTGTGCGCCGAGTCCTTCTACCCAGTCGTCCCCCGGCTTCGGCGTCTTGGCAAAAGGATCCGTATTGCTCACCGGGCTGTCGCCTTGCATCATATACGCAATACCGACTTGTGTGTACGTCGGCTTGGTTTTGTTTTTCCGCGCGTCCCTAAAATTAAGCCATGGCTCATTCATGCACATGGAGTCCGTGCCTGGCGTGTTGGGATTGTCGGGCATGCAGGTCCAACCGTTTGTGCCCTTGCGTAGTACGTTGCCATCCCCATCCAGGATCGTCGCGTTTTTAGACAATGAGGAAGGGCCTGCGCTTTCTGCGCGCGCGAACTCAGCGGCATGCCGCACGACATCCCGCCGCGCACCACCTTCGCCGAATACCGGTGAAAGAGGCAACATGACGTCTGCTGCTATGAACAGAGCCCCTGACAGTATGAAGGTCATTGATTTCGTTATTGTTGCCATGGGCATCACTCCTTTTCCAAAGTGGCGGCTAAAACTTTACCCTAAGCGTCAAGGAATTTGGAAGCCCAGTGGGAACAGCAGAGGCGACAAGATAGATAGCAAGGTCGGAGCCGACATGAGGAGAGGGCAGGGAGTATGTCCGCTTGTTCTTTTCCGCGCAGATTTCTAGAACTGTAATCGTGCGGCGAGAAGAAATTCGTTCGCATGGAGGCTGTTAGTGGTCAGCTCGAAAGCTCCCCCAGTGCTCCATACGGCGCCTCCAAGATCTGTGTAGCGGTAACTCAGTTCTAGGAGCATAATTTCTGTGACATTCACTGCGGCACCGGCGCCGATGTTCCACGCAAACCTCGTATCAATTGTCTCGAACGTATCGAAAACAGACGTCCCGATGTTATTGAGAGTCATCGTGGATTTGTTGAACGCCACTCCGATTCCCCCTCCGACAAAAGGGGTAAACAGGGTCGCGTTGTGAAAGTCATAAAAGACGTTGCCAAATAGCGTCTGGCTCCCTATTTTGCTGGTCAAGCCTATGGGATTTCCAGGACTGGCTAACACCGGAGTCGAGGTGTAGCCAAAGTTTGACCGATTAAGGTACTCAAACTCAGTACGGAGAGAAACTCCGTGTTTGCGCCAGTTGTAACCGATCGCTACTCCTACAGGCACGACGGTGTCGTCAGAATCCCTCTTTGTGAGGGATGGTCCCCCACCCCCACCGGATGTGTTGGTGATATCGCTTGCTGCCATCGCAGAAACTCCAACCTTGCCTGAAATGTAGAGCGGTGAAAGGAGTGTGTCCAGGGCAAATGCTTCCCCGGTGGAGATAAGAATTGCAAAGACCATTGCGACGTAACGGACCGGCTGATTCATCGTATGTCTCTCCCTTAGGAGAGACAACTATAGATCACCCTAGGCTGATCGAAAAGTTTTATGGAAAATTACGGCACGGACGCTTCGGCTGGGACCCGAACTCAGGTTTCGATTGGATCGTGGTCCGCGAGGGCTAGCTCTTCGTCTCGCGCAGTGAAATGTAGGATTGCCAAGGCCTGCTATCCCATCGCAGCCCAGATTTTCTGTGCGTTATCGCCGGTAAACGTCATGTCATCCTGTGCCGAGGAACTGCGCTCGAAGTAGAGATGCAGGAGTCCCCCTCCAAAGTGTGCTTCTCGGACAAGGTCAAGATTGATTGCGACCTCACCTGTACGTTCCTCGTCTTTCACTTTCACGAATCGCATAGTAGATGCCTCCCTGTGTGGTATGAGGATGGGCGCTCACATCGATGATGAGCACCCTGTGATACGTCAGCATAACGTATGGGAGCAGAAAATGGTGCCAGGAACAAGTATCTGCCACATTGTTATCTGGTCTGAAACGAGCGGATGAATTGATTCAGTAGCGCATCTTGATCGGACTCTAGTTGCCGAAGCGGAACCGGAGCCACGATCAGCATTGTCTCTCGGAGCCACGTGTCACTCCAGATGGAAACTTGTGGGTTTCGTTTGATCCGGACTTCTTCAACGAGGTACAGCCCGGACTCATACAGCACGTGGCCAGGGCATTGATCTTCGAGAGAATGCTGGGTCAATTCAACGCCAAGCGTGACAGCACCATTCCCCTTCCCATCAAGGGGGACCAAAAGTCCCGCCTCCCTCAGATGCCGAATGGCTCGAGTCGTGAGCGGTTGCCTAAATCGTCCTGCCGAAATATGTACCTGCAATGTGTCAACATTGAGGTGTCTCAAGCTGGAGTTGGCCCTGGCATCATTCGCCTCCGAATGGATCGGGCCCGTTGGCTCATGGCCAGCGCGTGGCCTCTCTGGATTGGGGCTGGTTCCCCGTGAGTGCCACCCAGGGTTTCCAGCTTTGTAGTCTGTAATGAACTGCTGAATGAGACGATCTAAATCCGTCTCAAGGTTCGAGATCTCCACCGGATTCCGGACATGCGTGCGGGTTTCCAGTAACCAAGTCGTGTCGTTTATGACCACGGAGTTTCTTTGGATGATGACCGGCTCAACGAGAAGGAGGGAGGGCCCATACAGGACTTTGTCCGGACAGGAAGCGTCGAGCGGGTGAGGATCGAGTGTAAGGGTGAGCGTGGCTGTGGCCGGAGTGTGCGAGTTACCGGCATGGGGTAGGGGAAGATCGGCCTTCGCAAAGAGCGTCATCGCCCGATCGTACAACCGGGCGCGCACGCCCGGTGAGGCCACAACGACGAACTGAACCTGATTGAGGTCTAGATTCTGTGTGGTTGCGGCATACGCAGTTATAGCCGCCATCGCCTTGACCGTAGGCGAGACTATCGACACGAACAAGAGAAGGCATAGCCAGCGTGATGCGATGGTCCTAGCGATCTTCACCGGTCGTGACTGTAGCACGCAAGCAATACGCCGACTAATGAATCTGATTCTACGGGTTGAGCGAAGCGTTCTGGAAAGTCAGGTCAATGCGGCTCTGAAGCAGCGAGCGATGTTGTTTCTCTTGTCCGCCGAGCTAGCAGTCTGTTGACAAACTAGATGGCGACACCGGAAATGACACCACGTCGAGCTCACTGATGAAAGATGAACAGCCTGCTAGATAGACCGGATAGACCAGCTCCCGCCGATACTTACTTGATCACCGGAGTGTGCTTGATTGTACAGGTTCCCACTCCTCTCATTATTTTCACCTGCCCGGCCCGGCTTAAGCGACTCACTTCGGCTAAGAGTTCGTTCGCGGTGAATTCCGGGTAGCGAGTTATCAAGGCCTCAAACTCGCATTCAGAGGAGGTTCTGAGAGCTTCAAAGATTCGGTCGGTAATGGGTCTCTGCAGTACCATCACGATTTCTCCTTTCAGTTATGTGGGCATCAGTGAACTGATATCCGCTCAGACTGGCCTGAGTACCATGAGGGCCTCAGGAAGAGGACTCAGGACAATGCCGGCGTTGGAGCGGCGGAGACTGGAGCATCGGTCGCGTTGGGAAGGGCAACGAAGCGCGAGAGATAAGACAGTCGGCGTGGCTGAAACGTCTATTCTCTATGCTACGCGCGATACCGTCGATTGGTCAAGCTATCGTATTCGTGCCATCTCTTTTCGGCTCCCGAATCTTTACCCACTTTTCCCACCCATGCGTTTTACCGTGGTCATGATTAATTCCCGGGTGGTCGCCCGGGGGGGCGTGGCGTCTGCTGGGGGTGTTGGATTCAAGACTCGCCTGTAGACCGGGAACTGTTTCCTGACGTCGCGTTATTTCTTGCTTTATTTGTTGCGTAGCCAAGTCTACTATGAGCGTGTCCGAACCGGATGGCGCACCTGACCGCCAGGCGCTGTTCGAAATATGAGGTCTGCTGGATATGCTTCCGGTCTGTTTGAGAATGACGGGCACCGCGTAAACATGGAGCTAGTAGCCGACATCATCGGCTTGGTCGTTGTTGCCGTGATCGCTGCCATTGCGATCGGGCTCTCTAATAAGTATTCCAGGAAGCGAGTGGGCGGGTTGTCTGGTCTGGGGAAGCTGAATGTGCCTTGTGATCCGGTTTTCCACACCGAGTTCCTGAACGCGTTGACCGGAGAAAAGATTCAGTTCGTTCCGCCGACTCAGTCAGAGCCATCCCCTATACATTCGGGCAAAACCCAGGACTCGCCCATGTGTGTGGTGTTGGTCGCAGAAAAAGACTATGCGCGGGCGCAACAGATCTTAGTTGGGTTTCAGCGAAAGTGGTTAGGGGGAGAAGTGAAGTAGGGTCAGAGAAAGGTGTCAGGAACCATTGTTCGCCAGTTCCTTCTTCGTCCGCCCTAGGTCTCGCAATATCGCATCCAGGTTTCACTCCGCGATCCTCAGCTTACCACCGTCAATTCAAACAATGGTTCCTGACACCGTTTTCTTCCCTTACAACGGCGTGACGGGTGGATGTGGGGCTGTGCCTCTTGACCGGAGCCTTCGAGATGCGCGACCCCTTTTGTGCGACTGTGACAGGGATCTCAAGCCGCTACCCCAAACAAGGCCCCAACCCCAGCGGTCAAGGCCATGGCCAAGGCGCCCCAAAAGGTCACCCGCACAGCAGCCGTCATTACAGAAGCGCCGCCGAGGCGTGCAGCCAAAGAGCCTAATAGCGCGAGGAACACGAGTGAGCTGCCTGAAACAGTCCACATGAGCGTAGAGCCCGGCACCAAAAGGACAATCAAGAGAGGCAGGGCAGCGCCAACTGAAAATGTGAAGGCCGACGCCATTGCGGCCTGAACCGGCTTTGCGGTCGAAGTCTCGGATATACCCAGCTCGTCGCGCCCATGTGCGCCGAGTGCATCATGCTTCATCAACTGAGTCGCGACATTGGAGGCGAGTTCTGCATCAAGCCCACGCCCCACATAGATCTCGGTCATTTCCCCGTGCTCTTGCTTGGGGTGAGCCGCTAACTCCTTTTGCTCCCGATCCAGATCGGCGCGCTCGGTGTCGGCTTGCGAACTCACCGAAACATACTCGCCGGCAGCCATCGACATCGCACCAGCCACAAGACCGGCAACGCCCGCAATCACAATACTCTTTGAACTCGCGCCTGCCGCTACTACGCCTAGGACGAGGCTAGCTGTGGAAACAATCCCGTCATTTGCGCCGAGGACAGCTGCACGGAGCCATCCGATGCGGTGTGTTCTGTGTCTTTCAAAGTGTGGCATAGCAATGCCTGACGATTAAGTCAGCGGCGACCAACCCTGGTACCATAGCAAGGCAGTTTCAATAATCTGGTGTGCGCAAGTCTACTGCAAAGGGGGAGGCGTATCCATCACTCCGCAGATAGTGTTGTGTATGGGGAGGGCGAATCAGAGGTAGTCTATCTGGTGCGCGGGGGGTGTCTACGGAATCGAGGGTGGCTCCGCCTGTCCCCTTTTCATTTCCGACCCGACTCATCTGTTCAGTGTGGACTCAATCTCACCGGGCGAGTGAGCAGTATTGATCAGACGAGATCTGCCAGATTGAGCCACTATGTACCCAGGAATTCATCTATGTCTAATGGGAGGTGTATCGTGAAACAGGTATCTCTAGCACTGAGTGTCATTCTTGCGGGTCTTGCCATCACCGTCGCGTCTTGTGATTCTGAGAAGCCTTATGCGCCCGCGGCAAAGACTGACACGGCTGCGACTGCCCCCGTGTCTGACGGGGCTCTCATCTCTGCGGTTGGGTCGCCTGGTCAAGCGGACAATGACGAAGGAGTGAGCCAATACAAGCAGGGCAACATGGATGTCGCGATCGATCGGTTTCAGAAAGCGCTCAAGTCAGATCCGAAGTCGGCGGAAGCCCAGTATAACTTGGGCCTCAGCTTCGACAAGATGGGAAAGCACGATGAAGCGACAGCCGCGTTCAAGCAGGCCATAGCACTGGCTCCTGCGAATCCGGCTATTAAGGATTCTCCGACTCTCAAAAAACACCTCGGTGCATAGCGCGGTCGATTAGAGCGTTGATGAGGAGAAGGACTCGGAGGCGCCAACTCGGCGATATCGAGTAGTCTCCTGAGAGACAGGCAAGAGGGCTTGCCTGTCTTGCTGTCCTCGCAAAGGATCTCAATCGAAGAAGGAGACACATCATGGCTGAAAAGTCATGTGCGAACCCGCACTGCACCTGTCAGGCAGAGCCGGCGCCTGTCGAACCACCAACCGAGTGGCTTCAGAGGATCGATCAGCCGTTCTTCAACAATGAACTCACCATGCTGCGCACCTGCGTCAATCGGCAACAGCCCTTCGGGACGGCAGACTGGCAAATGACCACCGCCGCCACGCTTGGCCTCTCGTCCACGCTCCGAGGACGAGGGCGTCCACGAAAGCATTCGAAAAAGTAGCCTGTCCGTTTTTTCCCTTAAAGTGCCG
>JACAFD010000014.1 GCA_013388555.1 Nitrospirota bacterium
AATGGTGAATGGTCGGATTGGGGCGCGATCTGATGACTTCATAGCATTGACCATTGACCATCTGCCATTCGACATATGGAGGCTCTATGGACACAGTAAATCCCGCCCGCTCCAAACTGCGAATTCCAAACGACCCGATGTATCTCTTGCTGCGAGAAGGTTGCATCATCGAATTCAACGCGAAGAAGGCGGCAGGAGAGAAGGTCGACTTGCGGGCGTGCGATTTGCGGGGGCTTGATCTACGAGGCCTGGATCCCGGCGGGTTGGATTTCAGCGACTGCTACTTTCGCCAGTCAGATCTGCGCGGTGTCGATTTTCGCAATGCGCGGCTTGAAGGTGCCAGTATCAATGCCGCGAAAATTTCCGGCACCTACTTTCCCGCTGAACTGACCGCCAGTGAAATTGAATTATCCCTTCTGCACGGCAGCCGCATGCGCTACCGCTCCGAAGACGTGAAACGTGAAGCGCGGGACAGGTGAGGCCAAGCCAGTTCTGAGTTTTGAGTTCTGGGTTATCCGGAACCAACTCAGAACTCGGCGAAGCCGAGTGACTCAGCACTCAAGACTCGCCACTGTTTCCCTGAGGCTGCCTGCCGGAGATGTCTTTCTGGCGGAGTAGTTTTGTCAGGTAGGTCCGTTGAAGGCCGAGCTCTTCAGCTGTGCGTGTTTGGTTCCACTCATTTCTGCGCAACGCCTCTTCAATGATCTGGCGGCTGTATACTTCCATGCTTTCGTGGTAGTGACGGGGCGGTGAATCTGCCTTGGCCCCGGCTGCTGAAGGGGATGGTGAATTCCCGAGATGCAAGTATTCCGGATCAATTGTGTCCTTGGGGCATAAGATGAGCGCGCGCGTCAGCACATTTTCCAGTTCGCGGATGTTGCCAGGCCACTGGTATTGTTGCAGTACCTGTAGGGCGTTGTCACTCAACGCACAGGGATGATGAGTCACGACGCCGATTGCGCGCATCAGAATATGCTGGGCAAGTGCCGGAATATCGTCCATCCGTTCACGCAGGGGCGGGAGCGTGACGGTGATCACAGCGAGCCGGTAGTATAAATCTTCACGAAACGTGCCCTGTTGGATCGCGCGCCGTATGTCTTTGTTGGTGGCCGCGATGAAACGCACATTGGTGAGAACCGGCTGGGTTCCGCCCACACGATAGAAGCTCTGATCCTGGAGGACCCGCAGCAGACGGCTTTGTAAGGTGAGCGGCATGTCTCCGATTTCATCGAGAAACACTGTTCCACCTTCCGCCACCTCGATCTTGCCAGGCTCCCGTTTGACCGCCCCGGTAAACGACCCTTTCTCATGACCGAACAGTTCATTCTCGAGCAGATTCTCAGGCAGCGCCACACAATTAACTGCGACAAAGGGTTTCGTGCGGCGTGGGCTCCATCGATGAATGGCGCGGGCCACGACTTCCTTCCCTGTGCCGGTTTCACCGAGTAGGAGAACGGTCACGTCGGACGGGGCCGCTTGTTTGGCGACCTTCAGTTGCGCGGCCATCTTGGGGTTGGCCCCCACAATGTGGCCGTACCGATCGTCGCCTTCTTGAAGGAGGGCGTCGACTTGACGGTGTAGGGCCACGGTGGCCAGCGCCTTGTTGACCACGACAGTCAGGTGATCGGCGCTGAACGGCTTCGTGATGAAATCGTATGCGCCAAGCTGCATCGCGTGAACGGCACGCTCGATGGTGCCGAATGCGGTCAGGATGATGATGAGCGGTGTGGAGTGGGTTGTGCCGGAGCCCGCTTCGGTGTGCCGTTCGCTGTGAGAGGCGCCTCTCACATGTTCCAGGATCTCCAGACCGGACAGACCCGGTAGTTCCAAATCCAGGAGTACGAGATCAAAGTCTCCCTGTTCGATCAGACGGAGCGCATCCTTCCCATTGTCGGCCGTGACATGCTCGTGCCCCATCCAGGCGATACGATTCTCGAGTCCGAGAAGAATGTCGCGATCGTCGTCGACGATGAGGATTTTTGCGCGCATGGTATTTGTACAGGTGTTTAGACTGAAGGCCGAAGGTTATTAGTCGGCCTGCAGTCTATCTACCGAGCAGTTCGAATCCTCGTGGGATTGTAGAGTAGATACATTGGAAAATATACTCCTTCAGTCTTCGGCCTTCAGCCTGTCAGCCTGCCGACAGACAGGCATTGTGAAATAAAAGCGCGTGCCGGCTCCGGGCGTACTCTCCACCCAGATGGTCCCCTTGTGTATGGTCACCAGGCTTTTGGTAATGAACAGACCAAGCTGAGCCCCTTGAGCGGAGGGGTTGGCAGACTGCACTTTCGAGAACTCGCGGAAGAGTTTTGCGATGTGACCAGGATCAATCCCGCAGCCGGTGTCGGCGACAGAGGTTTGGACGAATCCCTCGGGGGTTGCCTGGAAATCGACGGTGATACGGCCGCCTGGCGGTGTGAACTTGATCGCATTGCCGATGAGATTCCAGAAAATCTGTTCCAGTTGGTCGTGGTCAGCCCGGACCGCTGGAAGCCCATTCGCATGCACGATCTCGATGGTGATCGATTTTTCATCTGCGACAGTCCGCAAGCTGTCGGCGACGAGGATAGCGGTAGCTTCGACGGATACCGGTGTGAGGCGGAGTAGGTCTTGTTGAGAGCTAAGGCGTGACCAATCGAGCAATTGGTTGATGATTCTGGTGAGGCGATTGATATTATGCCCGATGCGAGAGAGGTAGGTCAGTTGCTGTTCGCTCACCGGCCCTGCAACGCCGTCGCGCATATTGTCTGCAAAACTGCGGATCACGGTCATGGGGGTGCGCAATTCATGCGACGCGACAGAGAAGAACAGCGACCGTTGCCGGTCATGTTCCTGGAGGCGTTCATTGGCGATGGACAATTCCTGCGTGCGCTCCGCAATACGCTGTTCCAGGTTCAGGGTGAGTTCTTCGAGGTGGGAATAGGCCCTGGCATTGTCGATGGCTGCGGCGACATGGCTGATAATCGTCAACAGCATATGGAGGTCCTCTTCCCTGCAGGGTTGTGAGCCCCGGTCTGCGGCGAGGTATCCGAGCATCTGGTTGTGGCTCTTGAGTGGCACTGCGACGAAGGATGTCACCCCGCTGCGGCGAGCCAGGTCCAGTACGCGTGGTGACATGCGGTCGGCCACGCTATCAAGATTCGGGATGAGCAACGGCTTGCCATGAATCAGCAGGTCTGCCTGGAGGCTGCCATCGTCCTGGATCGGCATGTCAAGAAGGCGGGCTGCTTCCGCAATGTCCGGCGAGACCCCGGCGATTTGGGCCACATAGGCCGTGTTCCGTTTGTGATGCCGCAACATCAAGAACATCCGTGTAAAACCCAGATTGGTGATCAGGAGCTGCAGGATGGTGTTGAGGAGCTGGCCCCGGTCCGGTGTCCCGACGATGGCCGCACTGACTTGATGTAACGTGGTCAATTGACCGACCTGGTGTTTGATGGTGGCCAGGTTCCCGGTAATAGCGCTGTTTCTTTCCTGGATGGACCGGGCCATGAGGTTGAATGCGTTCGTGAGCTGGCCGATTTCGTCGTGGCTGGAAGGCATGAGGGCCACAGGCGAGTGACCCTCGGCCACTTGGCTAGCCGCGTCGCCCAATCGTCTCAAGGGTTTTGTGATACGGAGGGCGAGCAGATAAACGCTGAGCGCGCCTGCGACGATGATGAAGGTGGTGATGAGGAGAATTTTCCAGGCCATCGTTCTGAGTTCGTGTTTCAGGCGTGCGTCGCTCAATCCTATTTGGACGACACCGGACACGATTGTCGCCTGTGGCGGTGGTGAGTGGCTGCGTACTTCATCCAGGTGAAGAGGGAATGCAGAGAGCGGGGTCGCCCCTTTTGCCGGTCGCTGTACTGCCATGGCAAAGTCGTACACGGTTTCCTCCCATGCGAACTGATCGGCACCTGTGTTTGAAATGAGGAGGTGTGTCATGAGAGGGGTGCTGCTTGGCGATTGAAAGAGCGGTTTTGCAATCTGACTGTCCGGGTATTGAGGCTGGTCCACGGCTCGCACAAGGCTGGCAGAAGTTTGGCGTGTTCCTTTCGTGTGCCGGGCCAACACGTTGCCGTCCACGCCCGTAACGACCACATAGACCACCTCTTCGACGGCCATGAGGCCGTCAATGAATTGCTGGAGCGTCGCGCGATCTTCGCCCACGAGGCCTGCATATTGGAAATGCTCGTTGTGAGCCACGCTCGTAAGGAGAATCGTCCCCAGCTGCTGGAGATTAGTGGTCATGGCCGCTCGCCTGATTTCGATGAAGTACCAGCTCAAGCTCGCACAGGCGACGATGAGAATGAGGCTGAACAATGACACGAGCTTCGTACCCAGGCTGACGAACCCCTTCGGGCGCAGTGGGATGGAGGCCACTGATGTCTCCGGCGGATAACAAGGGGTCAAGGGCCTGTCCTCATTAATATGTTTCATCGATGAGACTCGTCAGCTCACTCGGAAATGTGATGCCGAGAAACCTCGCGATCTTTAGATTGACGGTGATCTTGAGTCGCTCGATCGGCAGGGGGGTAAATGGCAGCTGCCCTTCCCCGTCGAGAATGCGCTTCGTGAGCAGTCCGGTTTCCCGGCCAACATCGCCATAGTTGACCGAAATGCTGAGCAGCGCTCCCAAGCGTGTGAGTTCCGGTGAAAACCCGATTACCGGTATCTGACGGGCGAGCGCTGACTCAAGGATGAAACGCACGGACTCGTTCGTCAAGACCGTGGAATCCGGCATGAGCCAGAGGGCTTCAACATCCGAGAGCAATGCTCGCAGTTGCTGAGGCAGATCCTTTTCACTCCCGACGGGAAGCCCCTTCAATTGCAAGTCGGAGGCGGTGGCCTGCCGCGACGCTTCCGTTATTCGAGAAGAGGTCTTGGCGGGATCGTAGAGCGTCCCGAGCCGTTTGAGGGTCGGCAGGAACTTCCGCATGATCTTCAGCTGCCGGTCCAGGGGAGCCTCCAGGAGCGTGCCGGTCATGTTGGCGGCTCTCAGCTGATGTTTCAACGGGTCCAGAACCATCATATAGACGATCGGGACATCCACAATTTCCGCTTTTGCCGCCAAGGCGGCCTTGAGTCCCACGGCGACCACCAGTGACGCATTCGATGCCCGCACCTTGTGCGCAAGCGTTCTCCCGAGTTCCAGATCGCCTTGCACGTCGTATTCGGTATAGATCGCTCCAATTGGCCCTGTGGCTTTCAACCCCGCAATGGCTTCGCGATAGGCCGCGATCTCAGAAGAC
>JACAFD010000144.1 GCA_013388555.1 Nitrospirota bacterium
TAAAGCCATTGACTTGATCGACGAAACAGGATCGCGGGCAAAACTGCAGACGTACGCGCTTCCATCCGACCTGAAGGCGATGGAGCAAGAGCTGAAGAAGGTCTCTCGCGAAAAGGAGCTGGCGATCTCGATGCAGAATTTCGAGGAAGCGGTTCGCCATCGGGAGGAAGAAGAACGGCTGCGCAAACTCCTCGATGAGTCCAAACGCGAGTGGAAAAAGAACCAGGAAAAGAACAAACCGACGATCGGGAAAGAGGACGTGGCCTACGTCGTCTCCAAGATGACGGGTATTCCGCTCTTCAAGCTCGAAGAAGAAGAATCGAACAAACTGCTTCGCATGGAGGAATTTCTCCATAAACGCGTGGTCGGACAGAACGAAGCGATCTCCGCTGTGGCCAGGGCCATTCGCCGGTCACGTGCCGGGCTGAAGGAAGCACGCAAACCGATCGGCTCCTTTATCTTCCTGGGACCCACAGGGGTCGGGAAAACCGAGCTGGCAAGAACCTTAGCTGAGTTTCTCTTCAATAGTGAAGACTCGCTGATCCGGATCGACATGTCGGAGTATCAGGAAAAGTTCACCAGTTCTAGACTGTTTGGAGCCCCGCCGGGGTATGTGGGATATGAAGAAGGCGGCCAGTTGACTGAACGGGTTCGGCGCCGCCCCTATTCAGTAGTCCTGTTCGACGAGATCGAAAAGGCTCATCCTGATGTGTTCAATATCCTTCTTCAAGTATTGGACGACGGGGTATTGACCGACAGCCTTGGACGGAAGGTTGACTTCAAGAATTGCGTCATCATCATGACCTCCAATATCGGAACCAAGATGATCCAGAAGGGGGTTTCGCTCGGATTCCAAAGCACGGAAGGCGATCAGGAACGCCATAAGAAGGAAGAAGTGCTGAGTGAGTTGCGCCGCTCATTCAGCCCGGAGTTCTTGAACCGGATCGACGAAATTGTGGTCTTCCATCAGTTGGACAAGACGCATCTCTATCGTATCCTGGACATTCTCTTAGCAGAACTCAACCTCCGTCTCATCGAGAAGGGTGTGGAGATCGAAGTTGATGACGACGTCAAGCAGTGGTTGATCAAGGAAGGTTATGAACCGCTCTACGGAGCCAGACCGATGCGCAGGACGATTCAACGCGCGATAGGCGATCCGCTCTCCGAAGAAATGATCAGAGGACGATTCAAGGAATGCCGAAAGATTCGTGTGGTGCTTCGCGACGGCGCTCCCGTGTTTATCGAGCAGGAGGCGATGGCTGGCGTCTGATGTTCCAGCCTAATACCCTGAGCGACGCCATCGCATAGAGTACGATCCAGCCCTTGTGGCGCCGGCGGCCGCAAGGGCTGTCTTATTTCGTCTCGCTACAAGAACCCGTGTTTGCTGCCCGGTCAGTGCCGGCCGCAAGCGTTTCACTATGATGACCGTTGCACAATCGACCTCAACCTGGACACCGGGGGCAATTCTCGGTATCGAGACATCCTGTGATGAAACTGCCGCATCGGTGCTTGCCGCGGACGGCGCAGTTCTTTCGAACATTATTGCGTCGCAGCATGATGTCCATCAGCGATTTGGTGGCGTCGTTCCAGAACTTGCCTCCCGCGCCCATATTGAATCGATTGAAGGTGTCTCCGCTAAAGCCTTACAACAAGCCGGTCTTGAGTGGACGGAACTTACCGGGATCGCCGTCACCCAGGGACCGGGGCTGGCCGGAGCCCTCCTCGTCGGAGTCAATTATGCCAAGGCGCTTGGCTATGCCTTGAATATCCCGGTGGTGGGCGTAAGCCATCTTGAAGGGCACATCGCCTCTGCCTGGTTGAAGGATCCCGCGTTTCCATTGCCCAGCGTGGTCCTCGTTGTCTCGGGTGGTCATACCCATCTCTATTACAAACAACCCGACGGTCGCTGTCGCCTCCTTGGCTCTACCAGAGACGATGCGGCAGGGGAGGCCTTTGACAAGGGTGCTCAGTTGCTCGGTTTGGAATACCCGGGAGGACCGGCCATCGATCGCTTGGCTCGGCAGGGAAAACCTCATTCCATTGCATTTCCACGCTCCCATCTCAAGAAGGGGAGTCTCGATTTTAGTTTTAGCGGTTTAAAGACGGCTTTGCTCTATAGACTTCAAGCAATGGACGAGCTATCTCGCGAGAAGCAAGCCGCTGACCTTGCAGCCGGATATCAGGAAGCCATTGTCGCAATCCTGGTTGAGAAAGCCTTTGCCGCTGTTCGATCATCGGGGGTTCGTGCCCTTGCGGTCGTCGGAGGGGTATCCGCTAACTCCCGTTTGCGCACGCTGCTCCAGCAACGAGCCGCATCCGAATCCCTCTCCTTGAGCCTTCCCCCGCTGGCCTATTGTACAGATAATGCCGCGATGATTGCAGCGGCGGGGAGGCAATCTCTTCTCGCAGGGCTCCGTGCCCCACTGGACATCGATGCGCAAGCCTCACTGTCTCGGTAGATTGGTTGATTGGTCTGTTTGGTTTATTTGGTTGAACCGGAGGGACCGGACACCCAAAGTTTTCTCATAGTCCGCTAACCATCAACGAGAAGGAAACGACGCCCATTCCGGACATCCATGGACAGGTTCTTGGTCTCCGTGCCGGCCAGCTCGCCATGCTTGAGCGGCTGTATCGTCGGCGCGTGCCTGTGGATCAAGTCCTCTCGCTTGAAGCGGCCAGAACCCTTGCCCAGTTCACGCACGAGATACGCCGTCCCATCGGGCTGGTCCTTAATCGGCGTGGAGCCGTGCAGGACGTCCTGGTCGGCGCAGGCGCTGAACCTTCATCCACTACTCTGGCTGCACATCGTGCAAGTCCGCGATCGCTTCGAGGCCTTCGGCTGATCCGCTCGCAGGTGAAGGAACAGGCAATGAGCCAGGAAGATCTCACAATGCTGGGTCTACTCCGGCTCGATATGATCGGAACCCTGGCCGTTACCCCTCGGGGTGAGCCGGGATTGCTCTCTCTCGCCCATCTGAATCCACCCAGTCCACAGGGGCTATTGTACACCGTGCTGAAGCCCACATTGGCGCATCAATGCCCGATCAGTTTCGACACATTCATTCATGAACTGGAGTCAGACCTCCAGCGTCATAGCGGGTCTCACAGGATGGCTCAGGGTCAGACGGCCATCCTCGTAAGCGCGTCACCCAAGAGCAAAAGCGAGCAGGAAGAGCGCCTCGCCGAGTTGGCGGAGCTGGCTTCTTCCGCAGATCTCACAGTGATCGACCGTCTAGTGCAACGCACACAGAGCGGCCATGCGCGGTTTCAATTGGGAAGCGGCAAGCTTAAGGACGTGCTGGTGCAGGCCATGCAAAAGGGCGCAGATCTGTTGATCTTCGACCAGGATTTGGCTCCGGCGCAGGTGCGCGCGATTGCAGAGATCACCGACCTCACGGTCATCGACCGGACCCAGTTGATTCTCGATATTTTTGCGCAGCGGGCGCATAGCCGAGAAGGCAAGGTGCAGGTTGAATTGGCACAACTTCGTTATCTCCTCCCCCGTCTCTCCGGTCAGGGAACGAGTCTGTCGCGATTGGGCGGCGGTATCGGCAGCCGGGGTCCGGGTGAAACGAAGCTCGAAACGGATCGCCGACGCATCAGAGAACGCATCGACCATCTGGAGCGGGAGATCGAGGGCTTCGCACGCCATCAGGACCAACGGAGATCCCGCCGCATCCGGCAGGAATTTCCGGTCCTGTCCATGGTGGGCTATACGAATGCCGGCAAGTCAACATTGCTCAACGTCCTAACGAACAGTCAAGTGAGTACGGCCCCACGCGTTTTTGAAACGCTGGACACCACGAGCCGCAGACTGTATTTTCCACAGGGCCGTGAAGTCATTCTCACCGATACGGTCGGCTTTATTCGCGACCTGCCCAAAGATCTTCTGGCAGCCTTCCGGACGACATTGGGCGAACTGCGCGATGCCGATATCCTCCTCCATGTCGTCGATGCGGGAGCGAAAGATCTGGATGCCCATATCGCATCCGTCGACGTCGTGCTTCAAAGTCTTGCTCTCGATCAGCTTCCACGGGTCCTGGTATTCAACAAGTGCGACCAACTTCCGTCCGGGCAGGCGGAGATCCTCTGTCGGCGCTACGGTGCAATCGGGATTTCGTCTCTCCATCCTGAGACCCTGCCTCCGCTGATCGAGCACCTTCAAGAACGGCTGACGGCGCTCGTCCCGGTCGATCACTCTTCCAAGGATTCGACAGCCCGGACAACCTCCCTTGCATCTCGCCCTTAACCGGTTGCACAATCATGCTGTCGGTACCAGCAATGACGATAAAACCCGTATCATCACCCAATCATCGAACGCGTCTCCGGGAGATTGCCACGACGCTCCAGCGTACGATGCAGAACCCCGAGATGGAGCTCAATCATCGTTCTCCTTGGGAACTACTCGTCGCCACGATCCTCTCAGCCCAATGTACCGACCAGCGAGTCAACCAGGTTACGCCGGCACTCTTTCGGCGGTATCGACAGCCGGCAGAGCTGGCTGTGGCCGATCTCTCTGAACTCGAAGCGCTCATTCGGTCGACCGGGTTCTTTAAGAGCAAAGCGAAACATCTGGTCGCGTGCGGCAATATCGTCACCAAGCGCTTCGGCGAACAGGTCCCGCAGACGATGGATGAATTGATCACCTTACCGGGAGTCGGTAGAAAGACCGCGAATGTGATCCTCGGGAACGCCTTCGGCCAACCAAGTATCGTGGTCGATACCCATGTGAAGCGGGTGGCGAAGCGGCTCGGCCTGACCCGATCGGACAATCCGGATCTTGTCGAGCACGACCTTCAGCAGCTCATGCCGCGTTCCCAATGGACAGCCTTCTCGCAGCGCTTGTTGTTACACGGTCGCTATGTCTGTCTTGCCAGAAAACCCCGATGCCATGCCTGTCCGATCTACCGGCACTGTACATGGAAAGAGAAAGGCCCCCAATGATTCGTAGCATGACCGGTTTCGGTCGCCAACAAGCCCCCTGGCAAGACGGGTCCGTGACAGTCGAAATGCGATCTGTCAACCATCGTTTTCTGGAGATCGGCTGCCGCCTTCCCCGACCGTTAAGTCACTTGGAAGACTCCATCAAGAAGGCCGTCCAACAACGCTGTGCCCGTGGACGCATCGACATCACGGTGTCCGTCCAAGGGGGCAAAGGCCGCGCAGGAAGCGTCAACCTTGACCAAACCCTCGCGAAACAGTACTATCAGGCCCTCCGCACCCTCAAAAAATCACTGAAGCTGAGCGGTTCCATTGACCTTGCGCTCATGTCCGGACTCCGTGACGTCGTATCGATTTCGGATCAACCCGCGGAAGATCCGAAGCTTGAAAAAGTGGTTCAACGGCTGACCACCCAGGCACTGACCGATCTCGCCACGATGCGAGCAGGCGAAGGGAAAGTTTTGGCAGAGGACATGCGTTCCCGGATTCAGACTATCCGGGGACGCAAGACTGTTGTCGCCGGACGAAGCCCGTTGCTGGCTCAGGAAGCGTATGACAAGATGAAGCTCCGTGTGGAGAAGTTGCTGGGATCGGACACTCCCGATCTCCCACGGCTCTATCAGGAGTTAGCAGTGTTTGCGGATCGTGGTGATATTACGGAAGAAATAGTCAGGTTGGACTCGCATATGATACAGTTCGAGCAGACACTCAACAGTATAGAACCCGTGGGCAAGACCCTTGATTTTCTGCTCCAGGAAATCGGACGGGAAGTCAACACAATAGGCTCAAAAGCCAACGATGCTGAGATCGCCGGCCAGGTGGTTCTCATGAAGGCCGAACTCGAACGCATTCGGGAACAGGTCCAAAACGTCGAATGAGCTCAAGCAGCATGACAAGTTCCACGGCGCCGGCGGCAGCCCACCCTCGCTCCTCAACAGATCGGCGGGGAATTCTGTTTATCATCTCCGCACCCTCTGGAACGGGGAAAACCACGCTCTGCAAACAACTGGCGGCAAACCTTGACGGATTGTGGCATTCGATTTCCTATACCACAAGGAAACCGCGGCCAGGGGAGAGGCATGGACGCGAATACTATTTCGTCGAAGAAGGCGCATTCCGAGACATGATCGGCCGAAATGAATTCGTTGAATGGGCTGAGGTGTATGGCCATCTCTATGGCACGCCGCTGAAATCGTTGACCGAAAAAATCGATCAGGGGATCGACGTGCTGCTGGAAATCGATGTGCAAGGGGCGAAGCAGGTCAAGAAACGATTCGAAGATTCCGTGTCTATTTTTATTCTTCCTCCCTCCATGACCGTCCTCCGGTCGCGGCTGCAAACCAGGGCATCCGATTCCCAGGAAGAGATTCAACGGCGACTGCATAAAGTGAAAGAAGAGGTGTGGAGCTACCGGGAGTATGCCTATATCGTCCTAAACCAGGACATCGGCCAGTCCCTTGGTGAACTCGAAAGCATCTTCAGATCGGAACGCTTGAAAACGAAGCGATTGAACATGACTTGGCTCGAGAACAATTTCATTTTCGACGAGGAACAGAAACCGGGAGATCACAAAGATCTTCCCCAACCCAAAGGAGTACCGCTTCCATGATCGACATGTTGAGACTCTTGCCCCAATACACCGCAGAGGAGTTTGACTCCCGTCACCGGTTGGCGATCGTCGCAGCCCAGCGAACAAAGCATATTTTGCAGGGATCACGTCATGCCCCATCACGCTTTACCAAGGAAACAACCATTGCCCTTGATGAAGTCCTCCGGGGTCAAGTCAAATATCTCATCGGCCAAGAGGCGCGGGATGCCATGAAGGAATCGAAGCGCAGCAGGGAAGGCGAAATGGAGCGCGTCGCTTCTATGAGTGGCGACGATGCGAAGGAAATCAAGAAAGAACTGAGTGTCTATGTCGACGATACTCCCCCGACGGTGGCGGCTGAGAACGAGGAGTAACTGGTGAAGATCTCCGGCTCCATCGAGCAGACATTGATCGGGAAGCGAATCGTGCTGGGCGTAACCGGCAGCATCGCGGCCTATAAGGCTGTCATCCTGCTCAGGGCCTTGCTCCGTGAAGGAGCGTGCGTGCACGTCGTGATGACGCAATCTGCCACGAAGTTCGTCACTCCCCTGACGTTTGAGGTGCTCTCCGGCCATCCCGTCTCGACGGATCTGTTTGCCGCGCAGCAGGAAATGAAACATTTGTCATTGCCCGAACAGGCAGACGCCATCGTCATTGCTCCAGCCACGGCCAATTGTCTTGCCAAGTCTGCACTCGGGCTGGGCGACGACTTGCTGTCAACCATGCTCCTTACGGCACAGTGCCCGCTGATTATGGCCCCCGCGATGGACGGAGGGATGTGGACCCATCCAGCTGTCAAAGAACATGTGCAGACCCTGCGTGCCAGGGGAACCGTCGTGGTGGACCCCACTATGGGATTGCTGGCGTCCGGACAGATCGGCCAAGGACGCTTGGCAGAGGAAGGTGTGATCCTAGAGGCGGTGCAGACCGCGCTGGCTCCACGACAGGATTGGCACGGGCAGCGTATTCTGGTTTCGGCAGGTCCGACGCAGGAACCGATTGACCCGGTCCGCTTCATCTCAAACCGTTCCTCCGGCAAGATGGGCTATGCCATTGCCGAGGCCGCCCAGGCAAGGGGAGCCCAGGTGGTCCTCGTCACCGGCCCCACAGCCCTCTCACCTCCGCGAGGTGTCGAGGTCGTTTCGATCGCCACGGCTGAAGACATGACGAAAGCCCTGTCCATGCGTCTTGCATGGTCCACAGTGGTGATCATGGCAGCCGCCGTGGCGGATTTTCGCCCCAAACACCCTCTCTCCCACAAGATAAAGAAACAGGGGCCTGCGGACCGAGCGCTTGATCTCGAACGCACGACTGACATCTTGAGTTTTCTATCAGCCCAACGGACCACGCAGCTTCTGGTCGGCTTCGCAGCCGAGACTAACGACCTCATCGCCCACGCAAAAGACAAGCTCACAATGAAAGGGCTCGACCTCATTGTTGCGAACGATGTCACGACCGCGGGAGCAGGATTCGGCAGCGATCAGAACGCCGCCACTTTAATCGACCGGCAGGGGAGCATGACCGAGCTGCCGCTGATGCCGAAACGGGCACTCGCCGATGCGATCCTGAACCATGCACAGGCACTGCTCCGCGCCAGACAATCTAACCTGAGCCCCAAGCCGGCTAATATGGGAAGAGGCTAGCCGCCATGGCTCAAAATCAGACCACCAGTCTGAACAGCGTGGAGCTCGACCGACTGGCTACCCAGTTAGCCAAAGATCCACATTCCAAAGCCTTCATGCCATTGGCCGAGGAGTATGGGAAGGCGGGTATGTGGCAGGAAGCCGCCGCCGTCCTCGAAGACGGTCTAAAATTGTATCCCGGCTTCATTACTGCCATGGTCGCGCTCGGACGTGCCTACGATCACCTCGGTCAGTTCACGAAGGCCAAGGCGATTCTAGAAGAATCCGTCAAGTTGAGTCCGGAAAACCTGCGCGCACACAGGACCTTAATCAAGATTTACCAGAGTCAGGGATTACACGAATCGGCTCTGCAATCCTGCGCAGTCATTCTGGCAGCCAATCCGCGTGATGAAGAAGCGCGTTCGATCCAATCAGCGTTAGGTGGACCCCTGAAAGAGCAGAAGGAACCGGCACGGCTCAAACCTTTGGCTCCGATCACGAGTAACCCCTCGACCCAACAGACTGCTATTCCGCCTGTTTCCGACGAAACCACAGTTTCCGCCAAGGAGGCGAGTACCGCACCGAATCTGCCGGGCTCAACACCAATCGCCCCTGAGACCCCTCCCGCCATCAGCCCCACACAGGATCAGGAGAAGGAACATCCCGCTGTGCCTGAACTGGACCTCCAACCCATCGACACGGTCGAGACGCCTCCTCCTTCACCTCACGCTGACGTCGTGGCACAGCTTGAAGCCTGGCTTCGCGCCATCGAGTCGCGTCGTCACGATCACGACACGACCAACCAATCGGACCCCAGGATTTCCTGACTTTTTCATACGTTTGACCGGTCTGAGGCAGACTGCTACAATGCCGCCCTGCTGGACCCTCTCGCGAGAAATCGTCCTCATGTATCCAGCCTGCGAACACATTGACATGCTACGAATACTGGTCGTACACGGTCCGAATCTCAATCTCCTCGGGGCCAGGGAACAATCTATATACGGCACCCTGTCCCTGGAAGCTCTAGACTCAGCCATCACAAAGTTGGCGAAAGAGTTGGCTGTGGAGGTCAATCAACGTCAGTCAAACAGCGAGGGCGAGCTGGTCACCTGGATTCAAGAGGCTCGAACGAAATACGACGGAATTATCATTAACCCGGCTGCCTATACCCACACCAGCGTCGCAATCCGGGATGCCATCGCAGCAGTCGGCCTGCCGACAGTTGAGGTGCATTTGTCCAATATTCATCAGCGGGAAGAATTCCGCCATCGGTCCTACATCGCCGGAGTCGCTCTTGGACAGATCGCCGGCTTGGGTCCGACCGGATATCTCCTCGCGCTCCGTGGCCTGCATGACCATCTCACCACATCCCGACGCCAGGAAAAGAGGCCCACGTCTGTGCCGTCACGACGGAGGACCAAAGGAGCAAGCCCATTGCGGAGCCGGTTGAAAGACCGGGTACAGTCTGAAGGGAGCATCGAGTGATTTCTACAACCGATTTTCGCGGTGGCGTTCGGCTCATGGTTGATAACCAACCCTTTTATATCGTTGAGTTTCAGCACGTCAAACCCGGCAAGGGCGGGGCCTTCGTGCGTACCAAGCTGAAGAGCTATCTTTCGGGCAATGTGCTGGATCGAACCTTCCGTTCCGGAGAACGGTTTGAAGAACCGAATCTCGAAGAACGGACCATGCAATTTCTCTATGCGACCGACGACGCCTATACCTTTATGGACACAGAAACCTTCGAACAGCTGACGTTCGAGAAGGGCAAGCTCGGACAAAACGCAGACCTCTTGAAAGAAGACATGACGGTGAAGATCCTTGTGTACGAGCATCGCCCGATCGACGTGGAGTTACCCAACTTTATCGAACTGAAAGTCAGCGATACTGAACCGGGGTTTCGCGGCGACACGGCCACGGGGGGCACCAAACTCGCGACCCTTGAAACCGGCGCCACCATCAAGGTCCCTCTCTATCTAGAAACCGGGACTGTGATCAGGATCGATACCCGCACCAGAGAGTATGTGGAGCGCGTTCGGTGAGCAGTCAAAAGTCGAGTAAGTCGAAGAAAGGCGGCACACCGATCACCCTGCCCCGGGCATTGACTGTGGCCCAGAGCGGGCAGGGCACAGGCCCATTGTCCGGAGAACAGACCAGACAGATCCAAGAACTGATCGACCTGCTCAAGAAGAACAATCTGACCGAACTGGAACTGGAGCGTGAAGGCCTCAGAATCCGCGTGCGAAACGAACCGGGGGTCAAGGCTATTACAACCGGCGTCGCCGACCAAGCAACGCCAGGCCCGGCAGCAGCCTCTCAACCGTTTGCCCCCGTCAGCACACAGCCCGAAGTCACGCCAGGCATGATCACCATCCCTTCCCCGATCGTTGGAACGTTCTACCGGTCCCCCTCGCCCGATGCGGACCCCTATGTTGAAGAAGGTGATTATGTGAAAAAGGGACAGGTCCTGTGCATCGTCGAAGCGATGAAGTTGATGAACGAAATTGAGTCGGAGGTGAATGGGCGGGTCATGAAAATTTTGGCCGAAAGCACCAAACCGGTGGAATATGGCCAGGCACTCTTCCTCGTTGATTCAACAGCCACGCCTTAGGAGCCTGTCCTTCTTCCCTTGACCCACATCGGAGTACCTGCGTGTTCAAGAAAGTATTGGTAGCCAATAGCGGAGAGATCGCGTTTCGGATTATTCGAGCCTGTAAGGAACTCGGCATTAAGACCGTCGCGATCTTTTCCGAAGCCGATGCAACAAGCGTCCATGTCCGCGCCGCTGACGAGAGGGTCTGCGTCGGACCTTCAGATGCCGCCCTCAGCTACCGGAATATTCCCAACGTCCTGAGCGCAGCCGAGATCACCGGAGCGGATGCCATCCATCCCGGCTACGGATTCCTCTCGGAGAACGCTCACTTCGCCGAAGTCTGCGAGTCCATCGGCGTTAAATTCATTGGCCCCACGTCCGAACACATTGCACTCCTGGGCGACAAAGCCAAGGCGCGAGAAATCGTTTCCCACCGGGGCTTACCCGTCACACCCGGCAGTCCCGGGGAGTTGAAGAGCGAACAAGGAGCCCTCGAAGCAGCCGGGAAAATTGGCTACCCTGTCATTATCAAAGCCTCAGCCGGTGGGGGAGGGCGCGGCATGCGCGTGGTCAATAAGGCTGAGGATCTTGCGCGTGCGTTTCAAGCCGCGCAGGCTGAAGCAAAGACCACGTTCGGCAACGATGCTGTCTACCTCGAACGGTATTTTCTCGAACCCCGCCATATTGAAGTGCAAATTGCCGCTGACCATCGTGGGCATGTGGTGCATTTCGGTGAGCGCGACTGCTCGATCCAGCGGCGACATCAAAAGCTGCTTGAGGAAACCCCTTCGCCGGCCGTCGACGAAAAACTCCGCCGGGAAATCTGCCGCGTCGCGGTTGAAGCCGTCAAAGCGGTGCATTACAGGAATGTGGGCACCGTCGAATTTCTACTCGACAAGGATCGCAACTTCTTTTTCATGGAGGTGAACACCCGCATCCAAGTGGAGCATGCCATCACCGAAATGGTGACCGGCCTGGACCTTATCAAGGAACAAATCCGGCTCGCCGACGGGCAATCCCTCTCAGTCAAGCAGCAGGATATCAAGCTTAACGGGCATAGCCTTGAATGCCGCATCAATGCCGAAGACCCTGAAAAGTTCACACCTTCCCCGGGGATGATCACCAGATACAACGCGCCGGGCGGATTCGGCGTCCGGGTTGATTCGGCAATGGAATCGAACACGGTGGTCGCCCCGTTCTATGATTCGCTGATCGCAAAAGTGATTACCCATGGAAGGGATCGGCAGGAGTCCATCGCTCGCATGCGCCGGGCCCTCGACGAGTTCGTGATCGAAGGCATCAAGACCACCATCCCTCTACACAAACGCATTCTCAGCGATCCTGATTTCCAAAAAGGGCATGTTTCGACGACGTTCCTTGATCGGTTCTTAGCCAGTTAGCACTCTCTATACATCCGAGCAGACAATGCCCGATCTACCGGGGTTATAGAAAGTCGATCCTACTGCTTCTGTCTCGCCGCTTCTTGAGATGACGATTTCCCCGATCCCTGTTGCGTCATCTTCTTGAATGCGCTCCCGATGGCGGACCCCATCTTTGGAATCTCCTTCTCTATGTTCCGAGCCGCGCTCTTTACTCCTCGTCCGAGATCGTCCACCGTAACACCTTTACTCCCCTCCGGGTTCGGCCTGTCGGCCGACCTGGATGGAGCCGTCGTGACCGCCTGTATCAACCCGACTGCTAGTAGTACCAGAATGGTGATTCTCATCCTCTGCATAAAAGCCCTCGCGTGATCCCACATTATTGCATAGGATAAATTCTGCATTCAGATGATATCCGGAAAGTGAAACATTCGGTCAGGGAAACAGGAGTGTGCTCATCAGCGTGTCTCATTCATCTCCTTGCGGACCAGTTCCTCGGCTTTCAGCCAGTCCTCTACATGACGCTCCGCGCCCCGTCCCCGTTGCTCATAGATTTCATAGGCTTTCTTCGCAATCCGTTCCCGTACCTCATCCGAATATTTCTGCATGGACTCGGGCTCGGCTGACGGGGTCCGCTCTTCTAGTGGCTGCGCGTGAGGATTTCTGATCTTCATGGACGTTCCTCCTTAACGACCGGTTTTTATCCTAGGAACAACCCATCAGCCTGTCAAGTTGTACAGAGTTGTGCGCCGACCTTGCATCCTCGATCTCAGCCCTCCTACAATACGCGTCTCTGCGAGGCCCCTATGCCCTTCACAATCCATCTCTTCCGTTGTTTCCTTGTGCGGTCATGTTCCAGCGCTTCCAATGTGAGTCCCTTGCTCACGCTGCCGCCGGCCTACTTGATAGGCTTCTGGGTTTTGATCACACTCCTGGTGCTAAATAGCAGCCCAGTGCATGCGGAATGGGAATTAGTGAGCGGCGACGACTCGGCAAAACTGACAGTGTACGTCGATCGAGACACCATTCAGCGCAATGGGAATCTGGCGAAGATGTGGCAATTGTATGACTATAAAACAGTACAAACCGTAGCAGGCGATTCCCTGCTTTCTATCCAACGACACAATGAATACGACTGTACAGGAGGGCGTACACGCATGCTTGCCTATACCTGGTTTTCTAGCAACATGGGACGCGGGAGAGTGGTGTACAAGACCGCGGATGAACAACCGTGGGCCTCAATTGTGCCACGAAGCATTGATCACACTCTCTGGAAAGTGGCCTGCAGTAAACCGTGATTGTGCCTAGGGCGCTCACGTCCGTGTCACACGCGTTCAGCACGCTGCCACACCAGCAGAATCTTCCGAACAGCGCGCACATTACGCGGCTTCGACTCGGCGCTTCGAATGCACAGGGCGAGTGATGCCAGCCGTCATAATCAAAACTCTTTCAAGCCGGAAGCGCAGTGGCATAAGTACACGGGAGGCGATCCGACGTCTGACGTTGGGGGAGATGTTCCAAGGTGCGGCGGAATTGGTTGCTATACTCAGTCTGTTCGTCGCGATAATTGTCTGGATCATTAGCAGGCTCCAACCACATCCTGATATCCATGTTGGCGTTGCCTTGTACGCGTACGAGCGTGGCTTTACACAGGACGGCACCTCCAAGACCACTCTCTCGCAAATGCAGGACCTTGTTTCCAATTGCACACTCTGGAAATTTCCACCCACGTTGCAGAAAAACCGCAGCAAGACGACCGATCTCCATTCATGGGTGTTGAGCAAGGTTCGCCTCGAAAATCCGTCGGGTCAACATCTGACGAACCTCCGTATGGGGGTGGTCAGTCGCCTCCATAATGTGTCTACAGAATTGTCGGCAACACCGAACGTCGAAGCCACAGGAAGGCTTGAGTCAACTTCCCAAGATGGCCTCCACAAGTATGTCATCTCTATTGCCGCCCTCGCGCCTCATACATCGGTAATTCTCAGCTTACAGACCCCCATGAACGATAACTTACGGCGCGTCTTGTCTCAGGAGCATGTCACAGTTCGAATTCCGGCAGTGTTCCTTTCGGCCGACCAGGTATGGAATTTTCACCCAACTGTCACACCTATCAACGCCTCAACTATGTTGAAAGCAGAGGCTGAAATGCGAACCGGTAAGAGAGGGGCAGTAGTGACTGAGAACGTTGAAATCAAGACTCTGGAATCCTCGGATCGGGACCTTTTAGCGGAAGACCTGTCCGGTCGACTACTCCCGGTTGCCCCTCATTGCCAAGAGGGGACAGGAGACCACCTGGTAGAATTTGTCGGCGCAAATGAGTAGCTCACATGAGACCATCTCCTTCCCTCCTGGAATCTTCTTCATCATTCCGCCTAGCAGGCTGCGAAAAAACTCAGTTTATACATAAGACACCGCTGAAATCTCACAGAATGGCACTGCTGTCACCAATCGGTCAGGATGCTCAAAAAGGCCGCCCAGCAAGGCCGCAGCGAGCGAAGAGGCGAGGCGTACGTTTCGGTACGTTGAGCCTCTGAGCGATGCGAGAACGCCGCTGGCGGACTTTTTCAGCATCCTGCTAGA
>JACAFD010000015.1 GCA_013388555.1 Nitrospirota bacterium
AATCTCCTGACGTTGCTCGCCATCGTGCTGTCGGTCGGACTGGTCGTGGACGACGCGATCGTGGTCGTCGAGAACGTCGAGCGGCATGTGCGCATGGGCAAGTCTCGAATTGAAGCGGCGCTGGCCGGTGCGCGCGAGCTGATCGGCCCGATCATCGCCATGACCATCACGCTTGCCGCGGTCTACACCCCGATCGGCTTTCAGGGGGGCTTGACCGGCTCACTATTCCTGGAGTTTGCCATCACGCTCGCGGTGGCCGTCGTTCTGTCCGGAATCGTCGCGATCACGTTGTCTCCGGTTATGAGTTCGCGGTTCGTACATCCCCAGGGTAAGGAAGGCCGCCTGACTGCGCTGGTCAACCGCGGCTTCGAGACCGTACGGAGCGTCTATGCGACACTCCTCGACGTCGCGCTGGAGATGCGCGGGGGAATTGTAGTGGCCGCACTGATCATCATGCTCGCGATCGTGCCGCTCTATCTGTTCTCACGGCAGGAGCTGGCGCCGGTGGAAGATCAGAGCCACATCAGCCTGTTCTTCCAGGCGTCGCCCGACTCCACGCTGGCCGCCACCAACCGCGAACATCTGCAGGTTGTGTCCGCCCTCACCTCCTTTCCCGAAACCGAATTCACCTGGTCGCTGACGACGACATGGGGCGGCTTCGGCGGCCTGGTCGCAAAGGACTGGCACGAGCGGGCGCGCTCGACCGAGGAGATGTACGGCGAGGTATTCGGCGCGGTGTCGCAGGTGCCTGGCCTGCGAGTATTCCCGCGCCTCGACCCGCCACTGCCGACCCCGGGCCAGTACGATGTTGAGCTGGTATTGCAAAGCGACGTACCGGCTGAACAGATGCTCGAGACGACCGCGGCGGTCCTCGGCGCCGGCTGGCAGAGCGGAAAGTTCCTCTATGTGGATACCGATTTGAAGATCGACCTGCCCGAGGCGCGCGTGGTGCTTGACCGCGAGCGTCTCGCCGACCTGGGGCTCGACCTGGCCGGAGTCGGCCGGGAGTTGGGCACGATGCTTGGCGGCGCATACGTGAACCGGTTCAACTTCTTCGACCGCAGTTATAAGGTGATCCCGCAGCTCGGAGACGGGGACCGCGCCACCGTGGGGCCGCTGCTCGATCTCAAGATCAAGACTCCCGGAGGCCAGCTCGTGCCGGTCTCGACGTTCACACACATCGAGACGAACACCGCGCCGCGCACGTTGAATCGTTTCCAACAGCGCAACGCCGTCCGTATCTTTGGCGGCGTCAAACCCGGCGTCACGAAGGAAGAAGGCCTGCGCGTCCTCGAAGATGCCGCCGCCACAGCAGGCGGTTCCCGCGTCGCCCTCGACCACGCGGGCGAGTCGCGGCAGATACGCCAGGAGGGATCTGCGCTCACCGTGACGCTCGGATTCGCAGTCGTCCTCATCTATTTGGTTCTTGCAGCGCAGTTCAAGAGTTTCCGGGATCCGCTGATCGTACTGCTCGGCTCGGTCCCGCTCGCGATCTCCGGTGCGCTGATATTCACTTTCCTTGACCTCACCACGATCAACATTTACTCGCAGGTCGGGCTGATCACGCTGGTAGGACTGATCGCAAAGAACGGGATTCTTATCGTGGAATTCGCAAACCAGTTGCAGACCCGCGGATTCTCGAAGATGGCTGCATTGCGCGAGGCATCGCTCACGCGGCTGAGGCCTGTGCTGATGACATCGGCAGCCACCGTGTTCGGACACTTGCCGCTGGTGCTGGCGTCCGGGCCTGGCGCCGCCGCCCGCAATAGTATTGGAATTGTTTTGGTCACCGGCATGACTGTGGGAACGGTGTTCACACTGTTCGTCGTCCCGGTGTTCTACTCCCTGATTGCGGCCCAGCACCAGCCGAGCCTGGCGTATGAAGAAGTTGAGCAGCAGACTCCCCTTCTTGAGGGAGCCAAGGGGTGAGCTATTCAATGGGGCGGCACACGAACCTGCCGACGCGACATCTCGGGATATTCTTCCACTGTAGACCCGACAGACGTCACGTTCGTACGGCTCTCTTGAACCCTCAGTACACGCAGCACTGTCAATTTGGGGCCTCTCGTTCAACTAATCGGTAGGGACCCACTTCCACCGGTTGGGTCGGCCAGGAAATCCTGGCGAGAAGAAGAACACACCATTTATAAGGAGACAACCATGCGTGCCATCTCTCTCGCAGTCACAACATTGTGCATCCTGATGACCGTCTCGACGGCCCTGGCCAAAGACAAAAAGCCTGGAAAACAAATGGACCAACAGGCGATGATGGAGTTGTACAAGCAACTCGCCACGCCAGGCGAGCCTCACAAGCTGTTTGCTAGCCTGGCCGGCAGTTGGACGACCCACACCAAGGAATGGATGGAACCAGGCAAGCCGCCCACGGAATCAACCGGCTCTGCGGAAATGAAAATGTTGCTGGACGGACGCTTCCTCTACCAGGAATTCAACAGCCAGATGATGGGGCAACCCTTCTCCGGAATCGGCATCGATGCCTACGACAACCTCCGCAAGCGATATATCACGGTATGGCTCGATACCATGAGCACAGGGGTGTTCACGATGGAAGGCACAGCGACCGCCGATGGCAAGACCATCACGCTGAAGGGTCAGCACGGTGAACCGGGCGGAGGGCACATGACGCATCGCGCTGTCTGGAAGATCGTCGACGATAATACCCAGACGTTTGACATGTATGGAGCTCACCACGGCGGCAAGGAAATGAAGATGTTGGAAATCACGTACAGCCGGAAGCAATGAATCATGCGGGGGTGGCCCGCGTGCCTCAACTGAAGCACACCAATCGCCAACAGCACATTGACCTCGCTCAGGCAACATGCTTGACTACACACCGATCATCTTCACCAAAGGAGCCCCTATGCAACGAACGATTGGATGGCTCGCGTTGGCCGTCCTACTGACCAGTCTCAGCGGGTGCAGCTACCTGTTCTATCCCCGAGCGGGAGACTATGCAGCGCAAGCCAAAGGCGCCAGCGGGGTGGAAACCACCATCAACCTCGCCAATATGATGGAAGCCACCGCTGCCAGGGCCAAGGGTGGCAAGGGAATCGATAGCGCCTTCGACGATCTGCACAACCAGTTTCATGCGCTCAATGATTCCTTCTGCGGTGTGACGAGCGCACAGGCTAAGACGCCGGCCTACGACCTCGCCATCACGCACAAGAAGGAACTGACGACTATTTTCAAGCGGTTGTGGAAATTCAAGGACGATCAACCTCAACGCGACCAGCATCTTGATCTCCTGATCACAGAGGTGAAAGAACTTCGCGACACCGTGCACACGATCAAGTAATTGCGTCCACATGGAGGAAGTATGAAGTCGTCACCCGCCAATCCCAAGCCCGGCAGCGGTCCGATTGCTCTATTGATCGGCACCCGAAAAGGCGCGTTCATCCTGCGCGGCGATCGATCTCGGCGCGCGTGGAGACTGTCTTCCCCGATGTTTTTGGGGCACATCGTGCATCATCTGATGCTCGATCCGCGGGACCGACGGACGATGCTGATGGCTTCGAGTACCGGCCATCTGGGGCCGACCATTTTTCGCTCGACCGATGCCGGCAAGACCTGGAAGGAATCTGTTGCTCCTCCCGCCTTCGTAAAGGTTCCCGAAAGCGAGAAGGGCCGTGCGGTGAATCACACGTTCTGGCTGACGCCCTGCCATCCGAACGAGCCGAACGTGTGGTACGCCGGCACCTCGCCACAGGGTCTTTTTCGTTCCGACGATGGAGGAAATACGTGGAGGCCGTTTTCTTACATCAACGACGATCCGCAGTACCGTGAATGGATGGGTACCGTGCAGGACGGCACGCCGGATGGTCCGAAACTCCACTCGATCATTGTGGATCCGCGCGACCCTCAGCACCTGTACTTTGCCATGTCGGGAGGCGGTGTACACGAATCCTTCGATCGAGGCGCCACCTTCACACCCCTCGTGAAGGGGCTCGACGTGGTCGAGGGCTTCAACCCCACTACTGTGACCTTCCATGATCCTCATTGTGTTCGGATCTGTCCCAGCAATCCTGACCGGCTGTATCAACAGAATCACTGCGGCATCTACCGGCTCGATCGTCCATCAAATGAGTGGGTGCGGATCGGAAAGAACATGCCGAAGAAGATCGGCGACATCGGGTTTCCAATGGTGGTGCATCCCCGTGATGCAGATACCGCCTGGGTGTTCCCGATGGACGGCCAGACCGTCTGGCCGCGCGTAAGCCCGGAAGGCAAACCAGCCGCCTACGTGACCCGGAATGCCGGCAAGACCTGGGCGAGACAGGACAAAGGCCTTCCCCAAGCAAATGCCTGGTGGACGGTGAAACGCCAGGCGATGAGCGGCGATGCGCACAACCCGATCGGCCTTTACCTCGGCACTACGAGCGGAGAAATCTGGGCGAGCCGAAATGAGGGGGCAACCTGGACCTGTATCGCCAGGCATCTGCCTGAAATCTATTCGATCGAAACGGCTTCGCTCCGATGATGAGAGTGCACATCCCCACGGCGCTGCGTTCCTACACGGGACAGAACGGTGAGGTGGATGTCGATGGCGCGACACTGGCAGACGCATTGACAGCCCTGGATCATCGCTACCCAGGCATTCGATTCCGTATCATCACGGAACAGGACAAGATCAGGCCGCACATCAGAATTTTCGTGAATGAGGAGCCGCTGCACGATTTGACTGCCCCCCTTCATCAGACAGGAACGCTGTACATCATCTGCGCTCTCAGCGGCGGATAACTTTGTGAGGACCTCACATGTCGAAATTAGACTCTGCCGACATCATCGAGGGCCAACGTCAGGACTGGAACCGGGTGGCCGGCGGCTGGGAGAAGTGGGACTGGTTCTTCGACGAGCAGATGGCGTTCCTCAATCATCGTCTTGTCGCTGATGCCAGACTGCGAGCGGGCATGCAGGTGCTTGATCTGGGATCGGGTACCGGCTATCCCGCACTCCTTGACGCCCGCACCGTTGGACCGAACGGAAGCGTGGTGGGGGTGGACCTTGCCGAGCGGATGCTGGCCGTTGCGAGACGCAAGGCCACCGTGCTAGGGCTGTCGAATGTGACGTTCTGTACAGGTGATGCGACCACACTTCCCTGGGACGCGAACTCGTTCGATGCGGTGACCAGCCGCTTCTGTTTGATGTTTCTTCCAGAGATTCCGAAGGCCGCTGCCGAGATCGCTCGTGTGCTGAGGCCGGGAGGCTGGGTCGCAACTGCCGTCTGGTCTGCACCGGAGAGGAATCCTTCGATCGGCCTCTCGATGGAGACAATTAAGCAGGTGGTCGACCTTCCTCCTCCTGACCCGACCGCTCCCGGTATCTTTCGCCTTGCCAAGCCTGGCGATCTCTCCGGGATCATGCAACAAGCCGGAATGGTTGATGTCACAGACCAGGAATTTTGGGCGGAATGGTCCTATGCGTCAGCTGAGGACTACTACACGAGTTTGATGGAAATCGCGGCACCGGTTCAGAATCTCATGGCAAAGCTGTCGGATGCGCAGAAGCAAGAGGTCAAGCACCGGATCACCCGAGCCGCATTAAAGTATCGGCGTGGCAACAGCATCACCTTTCCCCTAGCTGTCAGAATGGTTGCGGCACGCAAACCTCTGTGAGACTCCCATGGCACCCAAGCACGACGGATTCAAGGACTTCGTGCTGGATCAGCTCAGTGATTTGCACGGCGTAACCTGCCGAGCCATGTTCGGCGGATATGGGCTGTACCGACACGACACCTTCTTCGGGATCATCCACAGAGGCCGACTCTACTTCAAAACGAATCAGATGACTGCACCTCTCTACCGCGCCCGAGGAATGAAGCCCTTCGTGCCCACATCCACTCAGACTCTCAAGAATTACTACGAGGTCCCGGTCGAGATCCTGGAAGCCCCTGATGATCTCAATGCCTGGGCCTGTCAGGCCGCACAAGGCTGATCGCCCACCCGACCTTTCTCTGTGTAGGCCGCACCCTCCACTTCTACTCCCTGCTGCAGGGTTTTCTTTCCGGTCATCTCCGGGCCGTTCGTTGTCAGCCCCGGAATCGTTTGATTTTGCAGAAAACCAGCTTCAATTGTACGAGGGGTTTCACCACACAACATGGCATCGCCCTTGCTCAGTTCATGATTGTCACAGATCGACAGGAACGGGGAGTGGTATATGGAACCGCCTACGCCGATTCCACAGTCACCAATATCTGGGGCAAGACATCGCCTCGCCTTTCTTCGTTCGCGTACGATGATCCTCTGTCTTTGCGTCACAGCATTCGGCATACCCTCTGCCCTGTTGGGCGCATCGACGTCTTCCCAGATACCGCTCTTCGAGGAATCCCCAAACCCAACTCCTCCTTCCACTGCCCAAGCACGGCCAGAGCCCCAGGTACTCAAACGATGGGTTCGGCACGAACGAGCCATGAGGCTCAATCGAACAGCGCTGGACGTGATGAGCCGCCCTCGTACTGGAGCCCCAACGGAAGTGACTCTGAACCTCTTCGATGCCAACCCTCGAACACTTGATCTCGACCAGCCTCGCGAGCACCCCAAGCAGACGAAGGTCTGGCGCGGGCGGCTGCGAGGAGAAGCGGGAAGCGACGTGACATTAGTGACTCACGGTACTGCCATGGTCGGCACGATCCTGTCGAACCAACGCCTATACAAAATCGAGACTGCCGATAGAAATCTCCACCGCCTCATCGAAATCGACGAAGCGGCCTTACCGCCTGATCACCACCCCATCATCGTAGCCGACGATGATCCCGTTACGGCCCCTCCAACAGAGGGACCTCCACAGCAGACCGATCCCACTGCTTCGACAGCGGCTGATACCACCGTCGACCTGCTGGTCGTCTACACATCAGCGGCAAGGACACAAGAAGGCGGCCAGGCTGCGATGGAAGCGTTGATCGCATTGGCGGTTGATTCAGCAAATCAAGCCTATAGTAACAGTCAGATCGCGATGCAGCTCCGGCTGGTCCATACGGCCGAGGTGGTCTATTCGGAATCGGGTGCCATCAACACAGATCTCACCCGCTTGCGTAGCACCACCGACGGAATCATGGACCAGGTGCATCAATTGAGAGACCAGTACAAGGCCGATCTCGTTGCATTGATCGTGGATAATGGCGGCAGCTCATGCGGCATCGCCTATGTCATGACAAACGGCCCGCGCGCCAGCTTCGCCAGTTCCGCCTTCAGCGTGATGGCGCGCGATTGCATTGTGAACGACACCCTTGCCCATGAATTGGGACATAACATGGGTAATGCGCACGATCGTGCGACCGGAGGCACCGGTGTCTTTGCCTACTCCTATGGGTATCGGGACGTGGTCGGAAGATTCCGGACGATCATGGCCTACGCTTGCCCGACCGTCTCCTGCCCGCGCGTGAAGTATTTTTCAAACCCGAACATCATGATCAACGGCCGGCCAGCCGGGATCGATCACGCCATCGATCCGACAAACTCCGCGGACAACGCCCGTTCCATGAACGAGGTGCGTCAAATCGTCGCCGCGTGGCGCGCTGGGGCCCAGGACGTGATCCCCCCTGCCGCGCCGAGAAACTTTCGAGTGATAGTCCCTTAAACCGGAATGATTCAATAATGATCGGCCCCACTCCACTATTTCATGATCGCGCCGAGCTGTATCACCCTATATAATGAGACGAACCAACGTGAAGCCGTTTTTATAAGGAGACGACCCTGTGGTCCGCCCGTTGATCTCCATGCTCCTCGCCGGCATGCTAGGCGCTACTTTCTGCCAAATTGCATGGGCTGATGATCGTCCGTCACCGAAGAGTTTATGGCAGACAGTCCTTCCTCCTCCGGCCACCGCTCAGCTCCCGACGCCACGAAGACCGTGGGTGCTCCGCGATCGGGAAATTGCTCTCGATTTCCCACTGTTTCAGATATTGAAGGATGCCGGAGCCAGACCCCATCCCAGGATCACCGTTGAACTTTTTGATGGAGCGAACCACGAGCTGGACATTACTTCGACCGTGTCCCGCAGCAACGACACTGCCGTCATCCGTGGCATCCTTAAACCGCCTTCACGGGGTGACTTCACATTTGTGGCCAGCGGGAATATCCTGATCGGAACCCTGCAACTGGGCGATCGCCTCTACAAGACCGAACACATTGCCAACGGCCGGCTGCGGCTGATCGAAATCGATCCGGGGAAAATGCCGCCTGATTGATCCTCTCCCTTACCTACCCGTGGCGATTCCCCGCGTTCTATGCCACACTGCTCCATGCTTAGCCTGCATAATTCATGAACACTTCTGCTGCAATCGCGGATAGAGAAGCGAAGATTCACTTTGGAAGTTTTTCTTCGCGCCAAGATCATGTTAATGGCGCTCGACCTCGCAAGCGCGGTGACGACGTGCCTCTCGGCGGGCAGGCTCGCCGCTCACTCCCTCGACGTACTATTCAAGCACGCCTCGGAAGCTCACGGCTCCGCGTGCCCGTCTCGCAACGCGACTGCTCGATTTCGCAACGAACCGTCACGAACCATACAGGCTAGACAACCGACAATCTGGGCGGAACGCCAGTTTTCGCGGATATGCCGACTACATGCAGACGGAAGAATTTCAAAGAGCTCTTGAAGAGCTCATGGCATACGGCAGGGACAAAAACACAGCCATCATGTGCGCGGAAGCGGTGCCGTGGCGCTGCCATCGGTCGTTGATTGCCGATGCACTAGTGCGCCGTGGCTGGGACAGCCTGCATATCATGTCTCCCGAGAAAGCCGCCTCACACGTCCTCACATCATTTGCCCATTTTGAAAAAGGAACGCTGACCTATCCGAAACCGACCAATTTATCCTCATTGTTCTGACCGCCTGTGATGATCTACCCCCTCCTAGCCGATCTGGTTCTGATCATTCACCTGGGGTTCGTGGTCTTCGTCCTCTGCGGCGGGCTACTTGTGCTGAGGTGGCCGTGGATCGCGTGGCTGCACCTGCCGGCAGCTGCATGGGGCGCAGTCGTCGAATTCACCGGCTGGATCTGCCCGCTCACACCACTAGAGAATTGGTTACGTGAACAGGGTGGCGGGGTCGGCGACGAACACGATTTCCTAGCACGCTACCTGCTGCCAATCCTCTACCCTGAGGAGCTGACGCGGGACATTCAGTGGCTGTTAGGTACAGTGGTGATCGCTGTTAATGCCGCCGTCTATTGGTGGCTCTGGCACAGACAGGCACATGACACTGCTCGGTATCGATAAGATTCAGTCGCGCAGCCAAATAGCATCGGTCTCCTGCCTCAGCATGGCACCGGTTACGCGTAGACTGTAACAGGAAATGCCGTCACAAGAGATCCTATTTCGTCCGCGAGTAACGGAAAAGCCAAGGGGCACACAGTTGACGAATCGCCACCGAAGTTGATACATGGAGAGAGCTGCATATTTTCATTCGACCGTGAGGTTGCCATGCCAATAGATGAGATTACCCAAAAGGTCAGCGATCGCTATGCCCGGGCTGCGTCGACTGGCGAACAGATGTGCTGTCCGACCAGTTACGACATGGCCGATCTCCACGCGTTTATCCCTGAAGAAGTCCTGAAGATCTCGTATGGTTGCGGGACGCCGGCCGGACTACAGACCGTTTCCCCAGGGGAGACAGTACTGGATATCGGTTCAGGCGGCGGCATCGATTGCTTCGAAGCCTCACGCCTTGTCGGCCCCACTGGTCACGTCATCGGGATCGACATGACTGACACGATGCTGGCCATCGCCAGAAAGCATGCCCCCATCGTGGCGGCCAACCTTGGCTATCCGACTTCCAACGTCGAGTTTCGCAAAGGGATGGCGGATGCGATACC
>JACAFD010000145.1 GCA_013388555.1 Nitrospirota bacterium
GAGCGATTCTGTGGAATACCACCGCCAGTGTCAAGCATCCCCTAACCAGATAGACCTTCCGGTTCTTTCACGCAGCAATCAACCTCATGGATATGAGAGAAGCTGGTGGAAGGGATTCAACGGGCGAAAGAGTCAGTAATCTGTGATTCTGAAAAAGGCGGGTGTATTACTTGGACAAGACCGGGGGCAGGGAGCTGCGCTCTCGATCACGACCGATTGAACTTCGGAATTGTTGCGACGACATCGCGCAGGGAATCGCCTTCCTGATCCTTGCCGTCTTGCCCGACACTATACATTACGCCTCTCTGCTGATCGAGCAGCATGGGAAGACCGGTAAAAGGATCATAGTAGGCTTGTCCTGCCTTTGCGAGACGCGCAAGCGCACTTTCCTCTTGTGCTCCTCGTCGGATCCAGACTTGCAGGCTTGCCAAACGGAGCCGTGCGTCGATCTCCACCATACGCCCGACATAGGAATCCCATGAGGGGAGCGGTTCGATTCCGATGATATGCTCGATCGGGTTTGCCAGGTAATCCAACGTGCTGACAGCGGGAGTGCGAATGAAGCCGGACGGTTTCGGCAAGTTGGTGTAGCGCCCTTCAGCCACAGATTTGCTCGCTGCCTCGTAGTAGTCCGCATAGGCATTGGATTGCCGCTGTACGGGAAGAGGCATCGCCGCTGCAAGCGCAACGTGAAGGGGGCGCTCGTCGGTCTTGTCGTTCTTCAACCTTGTCGTAACGGACTTCGTCGCCCACGCGAGATGGCTCTGCATCGGCCAGCGGAGTGACAACTCAACCGGATCGAGAGGACGGACGATCCTTTCAAGACGACCGACAGTTTCCCCATCGAGATTCTGCCGGACCAAGAGCCCGGATGCGATTGCGATATTGTCCTCGACTGCTGTCGCTGCCAGCATCTTTATCATCAATGTCTTCGACTGCTCCAGCACAACGCGCCAAGATCTCATATCGGTCTCGAGTCGCTCGAGACCGGTGTTGAGGCCCTGCGCAAACCCCTCTGCCAGATACAGCCGATGGGCCAGCAGTATATGGGCACAGTCCGGGCTCTGGATCTGTCCATATCCGACATCTTCAAACGGCATTGAAAGCCATTGTTGGTAGCGCCGAAGGGCAAGCGATTCTTGAGCCACCGCTGATCGTATTGCTGTGGTCTGCAGCGCCATCTGCGCCGCTGGGTCGGCAGTGGTGAACCAGCCCCGCACCACGTTGGGAGAGGCTTTGGAGGTTGTCGTCCCTTTGCCCTCATCACCGAGCATACATGCATTTGCAGCTTGGAGATCGCTCCCTTCAGCCTTGCGCTCGTAACCCACTTGAAGCGGATTCTGCTCCGCGGGAGCCTCAAAGCCGAGGAGCAAGAAGTATCCGTTTTTTCTTGAATCAGTGCTTGCCTGTGGAGGGTTCACTGTCAGATTGTGATAGACCGGCGACGGGGGAGTTTCCATCAAGATCCAAGCCAATCCAATCGCTCCGACGCCAATTGTCACCAGTACAACAGAGGAGAGTACCAACCCCACACACAGCAAGACGATTGATCGTGTCGTCGAAAAACAGGTTCCGATAAATGACGAAATACCGATTCGGATCCGAGCCACTCGCCCGGCACGCCTCGGGCGCGGCCTTGGCGATGCGACATGATTATCCGCGAGTATCCGGCTATTCTCTCCAGTTGAATTAAATAGCACATCAACGGCCGATGCAGCGACTGAGAGATCAGTCCCTCCTGTCACGTGAGAGGATTCGCTACTCGAATCCTGCCACGCTGTGGAAGGTGATGGAAGAGGATCCACAAAGGTGATCGATTCACTCTCCCGAACCCACTCAGGTCGCGTATCTTCTTGAGGAATAACCTTTTCCACAATGGGGGCCGCTGCTTCAACGGCAGGGGTTACAGCCTCTGAAGGAGCCAACGTCCATCCACCACTACGTGACAGGTCAGCCACCGATTCAGGAGATTCCTCAACAATAGGTAAGGGAGTCGGCTGAACGACTGGAGCCTCTCCATTTTCCTTGTCCCAGTTTGGTTTCTTTTCGGGCGGACGATGCAGCTGAACCTCGACCTCCCCAGTGCTCCACTGCGTCAATGTCTCCAGTGAGGCAGGGGAAACCGATGGCGCATCGCTTGGCGTTGGGGAGAGCGGCGGGGCCGCGGCGTTGCGGGACTCTGTAAGGGGTATTTCTTGGTGCTCTGTGGATACCGGTTCAGATTCACGAGGTGGTTCGACGGGAGCTGACTGAGGCGCCGCTGGAAGGTCCGGCATGAAGGAGCTCAGGGTGTCGCTCGAAATAATCGGCGGCTCCTCTGTCCGCAAGGGTTCTTCCGAAAGTAGGACTGGAGATGGCCGGAGAAACTCGGGCTCATTGCCCGCGTCTGTTCTTTCAGCCGATCCACTTATGTCACTCATAATCGAAGGATGAGCTGATGGTAATGACTCGGGATCGCTGAGCGAAACCGGCAGTTCAGGAGTTGATGTAGTGGGCGGGACGGAGAGTTCCGGTTGAACCGATTCTATTTCTCCCGCATCCTGTAGAGTCGCATCCGGCTTGGATAGTGTGGCAGGTGAACTTAACGACAAAGTTCCTGTGGCAAATGTCTCTGTGCCATCAAAGGCTGTGTACCACGAAAGTGGAGCTCTGGACGAAGAATCAGAGGCGGAAGGGGTCGATATTTCTGGCTCTGGAAGTTCAGCGGGGTCCGTTGACGGCTCCGCCGCAAAGATCGATTCGCCAGGCTCCGTCAGATCAGGTGCAGGCACTCGACTCGATAACTGATCTGAGACCAATTCAGGCTGAGGGGTAAGGGCTGCTCCCGTCGATTGAACTAACGGAACCATCGAGGACGCTGCTTCCTCAATCCTGATGGTGGAGTTCTCAATCTGTTCCCAGGGCATAGGAGAAGATAATCCCAGCGAATCGGCGGAAGCGACATTCCCGCTTCCATCGTCCACTGTGCGCTTCTCTGCGGTGCTGGTGGAAAGGCCCTCATCCACAAAGGGCGGACGTTCGGCGATCGCCTCTCCCATCCCATCATGAAGATCTCCGCTCGATTGAGGTGGCGGCTCGGATAAGATCGATGGAACCGTATCCTCATTGGAGCGATTGGCATCCTGGATTGACCCAGAAGATTCGGATGGTGGGGCCTCCGCTTCCTGAGGAGCTAAACCAGCCGGCGCTGTGTCCAGCACAACGCTCTGGACATCTAATGATTCGAGGACAGAATTCGACGGAGTGGGTGGCAGAGTCTCATGACCCGGAGGAGTCCCATCCAGCTGTTCCCACGGCATCACATCAACGGCCCTGGCTTCTTCAATGGTGCGGGAAGCGTCCGTGGGCTGCGAACCACCTACCTCCAATGACTTCGCTGTGGCGGACGTCAACGGTCGAGGGACGAGAAGCTCACCTGTTTGTATGTCGAAGAGAGACGCAAACTGACAGCCTACAGAGCTGGCTGGCGCGAGTTCTCTCACTTTTGTATAGAGCTGGGAAGGTTTCTGGGGATTTTCAGAGTCGGGATCCTCTATGAGAATCTCAATGGCCTTGCCTAATTCAGTCACTGCAGCCACGACATCCCCTTTTTCCTCGTGCACATGGGCCAATAGCTCAAGGAACGGGATGCAACGAGGTCCGGCAGCCAGGTATTCACGCAATAAGGATTCGGCCAGCCAGAAGTCTTTCCGTTCGATTGCTTCTTTGGCAAGGGACTCAAATTCTTGCCGAGCTGGGACGAGGCTGCCAAGTCGTAGATGCAACGTGGCAAAGAGTCGTCGGGCTTCCGTATTCTGAGGATCAAGCGCGAGCAGCTGTTTTAACGCTGCAGACGACCGGCCGTACTTGCCGGTATTCATATGGGTGATGGCTTCTTCGAGAAGAGCACTTTTCTTGCTGTAGCCGACAACACCCCGATTGTGTACCCGGGAAGGGGGTTTTTTGTCAGATTTTTGGAGGGGTTTCTTATCGGTCCGCACGTTACAACCTTAGCAGATCATCGAAGGATGCGAAGTGGTTCCTCTATTCGCATTTTTAACGACTTTGCCATCTGTTCTGTTTCTCACGGTCATAAGGGGCAAACTGGAGGGACAGTGCAATCCCAGTGCCATAATGGTTCTCGAAGTGTATTTGAATGTCCTTACTTATTAGGGTGTTAGGAGCCACCCTCCTTCCTCACTCCTTGATTCTCTGTCAAAAATGGACAAGCCATTCAAGAATTGCCATCAAGAAAACCTTCTCAAGGGGCAGCTGCGAGAAGACTCCGAAGAAGATTGGCCGAGGGTTCCCTTCGTAGCAGTCCCCAAGCAGATGCTACGGGAATAGTGCAGGTATGAGAAGCATCCTTGCTGTCTCTCGGGGAGCCCGGTCCTAAAGGGCAGTACAGTGGGCTCCTCATAGGGCCAGTACGGAAGTGTTGTTGTGTCGATGCGGGCCTTATGTTACCGTCCAGGAGTTCTTTGTGCATGCTCGAGGTTGTCTGAGGGATGGTCGGTCTCTTTATATACATCGCTTGAAAAGTATGAACTTTTCCCTTTTCAGATATTTGGGGTGGAGCAGCCGGATCTTTCTCATCTGCCTGCTGGTAGTGGTAAGTGGAATTCTGCTGCCTCTCCCCCTGCGGGCTGAGTCCGGAGGAAGCTCATCAGGGCGTGTCTCTCTTGATTTCAACGATGTCGAACTATCTGTTTTTGTTCGATTTATTAGTGAGTTGACCGGCAAGAACTTTGTCTTAGACGATGTTGTCAAAAAGGCCGGGGGGAAAATCAGCGTGTATTCCCCCACCAAAGTCACGCCCGACCAAGCGTACAGCATGTTCGTGGCAGCGCTCGAAGTCAGCCGTCTGGCCGTCGTTCCGAAAGGGAGTGTCTACCAGATTGTGGCGATGGGGGACCTTCCTCCGGAACGTGGGACGTTCGTGTACAAGCTCAAAAACGCCAACGCGACTGACCTTGCCGCCATCCTGACCAATCTCGTTGCCCGATCTCAGACCGTGGCACAGACGGCACCGGGCACACGACCATTATTCAGACCCTTGAGCGAATTCGAAGCCCCCGTCCAGGTCTTTGCGGACAAGGCCACGAACGCGATCATCATCAGTTCGACCAAAAGCGCCTATACCAGGTTGCAGTCCGTGATTCGAGATCTGGATACCAAACGCAAACAGGTCTTTGTAGAAGCCGTCATCATGGAGGTGGCGGTTGATCGGCTCAGAGAAATCGGGACGGATCCGCTTCAGGTTCTTGCAGCCGGGGAGAGCGGCTCCACCCGGGCAATCGGGGGATTAAATCGCGCGCCGGAAGATTTGGCCTCTGTTGCTCAGACCATACTTGGAGTAGCTGGGGGTGCGAGTGGGGGAGTGTCCGTCCTGAATACCATCAACATACGCGCGTTTATGCACCTGCTGATGAGTCTCACGGACACAAACATTCTCTCGACCCCGCAAGTTCTCGCGGCAGATAATCAGAAAGCCAAGATCGTCGTTGGTGAGAATGTTCCATTCCCAACCGGACAGGCCCAAGGAATCACGGGCGGCACCCTTGTCACGATCGAGCGGAAAGATGTCGGCGTCACACTGGAAATCACTCCGCAAGTGCTGGAAGATGACCTGGTCCGGCTCGAGATTAAGCAAGAGCTCACAGCCGTTCAGCCCGGACCCCAAACTATCGGAGTCGGCACATCTTCGGTACCGGTAGGTCCCACCACCACGAAGCGGTCCATGGAAACCACTACCATCGCAAAAGACATGCAGACTCTTGTGATTGGCGGGCTCGTGCGGGACAATATTGTGTTAGTTGAAAATAAGGTTCCCTTTTTTGGAGACATTCCCTTGTTGGGCTGGCTGTTTCGATCCCAGAGCCGTCAGACAAACAAATTCAATCTCCTCGTTTTCTTGACGCCTCAAATCGTCCGGGATGACACAGATGTAGTCGAACTGAATGCCCGGAAGGGAAAAGACCTCAACGTTCTTCAGCGCGAGAGCCGTGTTGAAGAACCCACGAGGCTCAAGCAAGAAGTCATTGAAAAACTCGAACGCCCGAATGGAACTTCCCGCCCCCTTCCGAATACGATAGATCCATCTGCTCCGCTCCAGCCGCCCGTGCGACCTGAGTAATTTCCGGTCACTAGTGTCGGCAATCGCTGTCTTGGTCGCAGAATCTCACAGCGCAGCGTGACATTCATAATGAGCGGGTCTTGGCAGGGCCGTATCTCGTGAATCGTGAAGCATATTTCGTGAACGACGAGATAGGAGATACGAACGGCGAAGGCCCATTGCATCAGAGACGCTCCGACCGATGTAGATTGCAGTGGCAGGGACACACCGTAGTGGCGGTAACAAACCAAGGTAACAATTGGGAAGATCAGTCGACCGGTGGTATGGGGTGGATGACGGGTTTCGAAGCGGGCACTTTCTGTCCCGCTTGTGCTAAATGTCTATTATGAAATCAGTCACTTAGCATACCGCCACGAGCTCCCCTGTTTGTAATTGTGCTGCCGTTGTGTTTTCGCGTCTCGTTACTTTATCTAGCACCTCTGTTCCCGCTCTCAGACTTTCCGAGTGATGATGCGCATAGCGCATGACCATGGAAAGCGTCTTCCACCGACCGAGCTTCTGCACGGTGTACAGATCCACCCCGGCTTGGACTAATCGAGTCGCAAAGGTGTGTCGAAGGTCATGAAAGCGCAGGTGCCCAATGTTAGCCTTCTCGATTGCCTTGTACAATCCTCTCAACACATTATTGATGGGGATTGCATTCCCTGTGGCAGTGAAGAAGACGTACTTGGACGTGAGGTGCCGAACCTTTGCCCTCTCCTTCAACACGTCGAGAGCTCGAACATTTAACGGCAGCGTATCGATACTCTTATTTTTCTGTTCTAGGATCGTAATGGTCTTTCGTGAAAGATCGACTTCAGGCCACTGGAGATGCAGCACTTCGCGATGACGTAAGCCAGTGCTGACAGCAAACACAATCAGCTGCTGCAACCATGGACGAGAAGCGGCGAGTAGCCCTTCTTCTTCTTCCAGTGTCAGCCAACGTGCCAGGTGATTCCGCACTTTTTCTCTGGAGACTCGCTTCACGGGATTGTCCCTGAGCAGCTCCCATTCTTTTACACAGAGGGTAAAAGCATGACTCATCAGGGTCAGTTCGTTATTGATGGTTTTCGGTGAGACTCCGTCTAAACGCCGCTTAGACTTGTAGTCCGCTATCAGTCTCGGTGTGATTGCTGACAGCATCATGTCTCCAAAAAACTCTGACAGACGATCTCTCATCCCACGGTCCCGACGCTGAGAACTCAGCGCCTTATTTCTATCCGTGTGTTCTGACAAATACCGTTCCATCATGTCATCAAACGTCGTGTCCTCACCCGGTAAGCGATCAAACCATTTGCCTTCAGCGATCTTTCCTAAAACACTATGGTAAATCCGTTCGGCTAACTTCCGGTCCACAGTTTCCGTTGATTTACGCATCAACGTCCCGTTGTAGGTGAATCTCATCCACCAGACCGGGCCTCGTTTATACAGACCCATCGGGGGATACTCCTTTCTTTTCCCTGGGTCTGGTCTCCCGACGCGAAGTATAAACGTCTCCTTTTGCAGCTGCAATGAGGCTCTCCACATCACTTTGGGCTTTAGGAGGCCGGAAAGAAGGAAAGGCAGCGGGGTGAGCAGGTGTAAAGGAAGCTAACCAATGATGAATTTCTTCCTCCTCAAATCGAATTAATCCGTGAATCTTGCGACACGGAATCTTTGCTTGATTCGCCCAAGAATAAAGCGTGGAAGGCTTAATACTCAGCAACTCGGAGAGCTGTTTGGTAGTTAGTAGCATTCGGTTCCCTTGCGATTTCGCAGCAGTCACACGATACCCCCCCCCTTATATCTCCAACCTATGTCCGCATCTCCAGCGATATAGGATTCGGATACACCCTCAGTGGACGCAGGCTGGCGCTGAAGAGCAGCGGCCAAGCCTTCGGGAGGCCCTTCAGGCCTGTCCCCCGCGAGCGCGCCATCCCGCCTTCTTCTTCGACGCCCCACCCCTGTGCTGTGAAGGGTGGGGCTAAACATCGTGATGAAGAAGGAGACGGATATGGCCATTCACAGTTCACCAGGCACTCTGAAGATGATTCGGCAGCCGAAGCCGCGCAACCCCTATGCGATCCCTCGGTATCGCGTGACGCTCGTACGGGAAGACCGAGTTCCGGCGCCTGCTTCACCGCTGGTCACCTCGGTCGCCGCTGCGGCCGTTCTCAGACCGCTTTTCGCGGGACTGGACCGCGAACACTTCATGGTCTGCGGGCTCGATGCGAAACATGGCATCATCGGGATCAATCTCGTCTCCATCGGTGCCCTAACCTTGGCCATCGTGCATCCACGCGAGGTGTTCAAACCGCTGATCCTGATGAACGCCGCCGCCTGGATCTGCAGCCACAATCACCCCTCCAGCGATCCCACCCCCAGCCAGGAGGATCGCGTCCTGACCAGCCGACTCCGGCAGGGAGCCGATCTCCTCGGCATCAGCTTACTCGACCATCTCATCCTCACTGACGAGTGCTGCTACAGCTTCGCCGACCAGGGCTGGCCCGGTACCTGAGGGCTTGGGCCCGCATGAGCCGGAGCACTCAGATCACGGGGCCCTTTCACCTGTCGATCACTTGAGGCACCGACCACGACACACGGCGAATTGCACGTAGAGATGCGGGTGATTGGCCCGCAGTTCCACATATTCTTCGAGGATCAACTTGAGCACGTCCTCGGGCGACAAGGTATTCTCGTTACCCACCTCCGTCAGGACGCCAAACTCCGCTTCCGTCAGCATCAGGTTCAAAGGCATACCTGGTGGTGCACTCATCTCATGACCTCCCCCGAACATACGGTATGGACTGCACGATACACCACACGCACAAGGCGATGGCTCATCCTCATCCCTCACGCCTTACTGACTCGCTGATGGGAGCGACACCGCCCCCAAGGGGGAATAGCCGGTCACATCGATGAACCGTTGCCCTTTGAATTCTCGAAGATTCACCGTGAGATGACAGGGCTTCATCTTGTTCGCCTCCATCAGCTTGTAGAGGTGCTCGTGCTCGTCGGAGATACTGGCCTCCAGGCTCGTCGTATCGTCCTCGAAATAGAGCATCGCGGTGCGATACGTCCGCGTGCCATCCTGACTCGGTCGTGACTTCACCCCCATCACCACACAGTTCGCGACAAACTTTGACATGCGGTCTCCCTTCGTTCGGGCCATTGAAACCAGCCCTGTTGAGCACAGGACCACAGAAACACGAACACGGTGCCGCAGGCTCGACACCGGCCACGACATCGCGGCCCGCACATGTCGAGCCTTAGTTTGCCGGTTCGGCAAAGGCGGCAGAGAATCCGTTTCGGGGATTCCACTCCCGCAACTTCTTTCGGAGCCGTCGCGCGTCCTGACCGCTGGCAAACAGCCCCAGATGTTTTGATCCCCATCGTTCCACTCCCTCCACCATCGCATTGACCAGCCATCGTTCCCCCGCCTCTGGATGCGCACAGAGCAGCCCCAGCATCGGGGCCAAACTCTTTTCCGCCCACCGCTTCACCTCTTCGATCTTCTTCACGGATGTGGCAATCTCCAGGCGTGCCCGCTGCATGCCCTCCGTCAGCACCTTCCACCAGTCCAGCAAGGGCGCGTAGTAGCGATCCTTGGGATCATCGGCGCGGGTACAGTCGCGAAAGTCCAACGCCGTGCGAAAGACCCCGACGATGTACTTCTGGAAGGAGTCCTGATCGAGCCCGGATAAGGCCATGCCCACGGCGTCAGCCCGTTCCGCTTTCCATTCCATTTCCCACCGAATCCAGGTGCCCTCAACCGGTTTCTCTTTCGCTCGCTGCTCCGCCGCTTTATCGTAGATACGGAGATACGTGTCCGATTGGCGGGACCCCATGCAGAGCGTCTTGCCGGTATCCGACCCCGAGCCCAGGTCCAGGCCTGAAATCAAGCGAGATTGACGGAAGTGGGAGACACAGTGTCCCGCCTTCACCGCCGCATAGATGCGATCGACATCGATCACGCCGTTGCGATCATCGAGGGCCACATCAATGCGTCCAAAATGGCCTTTCTTTTCAAAGACCCACGTCGCCACGGATTGAAACTTTTGATAGGTCCAGCCACTGATCAACTCTTGGGAGAGATCCACATGCACTTCCCGCGGAGCCCAGGTGGCTGCCGTCCCGATCCGGCCTAACCCCCCGGTATTTCCACGGGACAACCAGCCTTGCCGGTAGCCCAGGAAGCCTTTTTTATCCTTGATCCACCCACCACCGATCCGTGCGATAACCTCATCAGCGGTGGAGTCAGACACGGTGAAGCGAAACCAGCCGAGTGAACATGTCCAGACACTCATGAAACCCTCCTGTAAGGTGCCCCTAGAAATTCCGCCCCCGTTTTACCGAACGGGGGCTTTTTCGTGCGCGCCGCCGGCCCTGGCCGGCGGTCGCGCGCGACGTGTCCTCATGGTGACGAGGCCTCGTTCCAGCAAGATTTGACGGATGCGCTCCACATCGAAGCGCAGCATTTTCTGAAATCGATACCCGGGGATGAGACCGTCCCAATAGGCTCGACGAATGGATTGCGTACTCACGCCAATTTCCTGAGCCAGTTCCTTCACCGACAACAACGTGGGTTTCATTCCTGTCCTTTCTTTCATCGATACGCATAATGGTGCTGACCATACCGCCCTGCATGGTTGATGGGAATTAGTCAGATGTATCCAGATGTGATCAGATGTATCCAGGCGCAACAACGAGAGAGCAAAGAGACAGCTGCGCGGGAATCTCCTCCTTGCGATAGGCCCGCCGGATCAACTTCCGGCTCATGCGGAGCTCCACCGCCAATTCCTTCACCATGAGCGAATCCTTCTTCTTCATGCCCAGTCCTTTCTTCCGGTGCAGCTCAGCACGGCGCTGACCATACCGGTGTGAGTGAGTGTAGGGAAGTACCCTGCTTAGGCCTGCTTGGGACAGTTAGGGACTCTTAGGGACAGTAGTCAGAAGCAAGCCGAAGGGAATGTAACTTTGGTCCACACGGATAGAAATTCTTACTGTTACGTAAGAAGGGCGAGCAGGGGTCTAGCTAGCTATCTAACGCGCAAAGTGGTCTCACAGGCTTGAGGAGCTTATTTTCTTGCAGTCGGCCAGATTATGTGAGCGAGTCAGCGAATAGCAGTACATTCAACGGCGCTACTACACGCGCATACTGGGAAAGGACCTCATGGATAAACACGAGCAGTTAATCCGAGACGCGGCGAGGATGGTCGGCGCGATCGAGTCGATTCTCGATCACGAACGAGAGATGAGGGAACTACCCAAAGCAGAAGCAGAATCAGAACCCGAAACCGAATTGCTGGACATACCCGAAGTCGATGAGGAGGGATTATGAAACCAGCGGAGGGGAGGACACTGTACGACAGGGGCTATGGCGCTAGGGACGGCGTTTCTTGAATCCGCGGGGACCTATTTCGAGCATACCGAGGGCATCCATCATCTGCGACAGATACGAGCATACATCGCAGGGATGACCACGAGGGTTAAGACAGTCGAGGTAAACAGTCCCCCGATGACAACGGTCGCAAGTGGGCGCTGCACTTCTGCGCCCATCGTCGTGGCTAATGCCATGGGAAGAAATCCGAGGCTAGCTACGAGTGCCGTCATCAGCACGGGCCTGAGTCGGTCCATGGCCCCCTGCGTGATGGCCTGATCAGTAGGGAGCCCTTCGGACTCGAGTAGCCGGATGTGGCTGACCAGCACCACACCATTGAGCACCGCAATGCCAAACAGGGCAATGAATCCAATGACTGCCGAAATACTGAGCGGCAAACCGCGTAGCCAGAGGGCCAGGATGCCACCAGATAATGCCAAAGGGACATTGAGAAAAATCAGCAGCGCGGGACGCATGGCCCCGAAGATGACCGACAGGACACCCAGAATCAGGAGGAGGGTGATGGGCACGACCACGGCCAAGCGGCTGGTGGCTTCTTGGAGATGCTGAAACTGTCCGCCCCACGTCAATTCATACCCTATCGGAAGCGATACCTCGCGTGCCACCGTACGCTGAGCCTCTGCCACAAAACTGCCGAGATCCCTTCCCCGAATGTTAGTTTCCACCACGATACGTCGCTGCACGTGCTCCCGGCTGATCTGCGCCGGTCCCGTGTCCACCCGGATGGCCGCCACGCGGGAAAGAGGAACGAGTTCACCTTGAGCGGTGGGGATGAGCAGACTGCCCAGTGCGAGAGGCTCAGCTAATGCGCTGTCGGCTAAGCGGACGACGAGGTCAAAGCGTCGTGGGCCTTGCACCACAGTGCCGACGACACGTCCCACACGTGTGGCTTGAACAAGGGTAAGCACATCGTCTGCCGTGAGTCCATACCGGGCGATCTGTTCCCGGTCCACGATCACTCGCAGCAGTGGAAGGCCCGCGACTTGTTCGACTTTGACGTCGGCTGCTCCCTGCACGGTTTCTAACTGACGCGCCACGGACTCGGCCTGTTTTTTGAGCACATCCAGATCAGGCCCAAAGATTTTGATGGCGAGATCGGAACGCGTTCCTGCGATCAACTCGTTGAAGCGCATTTCGATCGGTTGCGTAAATCCGAGGCCTACGCCCGGAACCGCTTCGAGAATGGCGGGCTTTATTTTGGCGATTAAGTCTTCGCGAGTACCGGCCGTTGTCCATTCATGCTGCGGCTTGAGGATGACGAACACATCGGACAGCTCCACTC
>JACAFD010000063.1 GCA_013388555.1 Nitrospirota bacterium
ACGAGAGTTGGGTTCAGAACGTCGTGAGACAGTTCGGTCCCTATCTGTTGTGGGCGGAGGAGAGTTGAGAGGGGCTTTCACTAGTACGAGAGGACTGTGAAGGACGGACCTCTGGTTTGCCGGTTGTCGCGCCAGCGGCAGTGCCGGGTAGCTATGTCCGGTAGCGATAATCGCTGAAAGCATCTAAGCGAGAAGCGTGCCTCAAGATAAGCTCTCCCGGGGCGCAAGCCCCCTAAAGACCACTTGTAGACTACGAGTTTGATAGGCTGGGTGTGAAAGGCCCGTGAGGGTTTTAGCTGACCAGTACTAATCGGTCGTGCGGTTTAACATCATCATCTTTGCTCCTGATAGACATGGTCTCAGCCCGCGAGAATCGCGGGACATGCGCGAAAGGCGAGACGAGTCTCGCGAGTCGCGCTAGTCTCGCCCGTCGCGCGGAAGATGTTCCCGGTGGCTTTACCGGAGGGGCCACACCCGTTCCCATCCCGAACACGGAAGTTAAGCCCTCCAAGGCCGATGATACTGCTGCTGTGAGGCAGTGGGAAAGTAGGACGCTGCCGGGTTATAAAAGGCCGGTCAGGTTGCAAAGCCTGGCCGGCTTTTTCTTTTATATCCCGGCAGCGTCCATAAGAAAGTCGAAGGGTTTTATCCGGCAACGTCCACAGCCTGGCTCATCTCCCGTGCTCGCAGAACGTGCACGACGGGGGCCACCAGGCTGTCCTCGCTTGCGCTACCTCGGATTTCATGGACACCGAGTTAAGACACATGGACAGCAAAAACAGGGACAATTTCCATTTCGGGTGCGGGTGAGTGTTGAGCCCGGCTCAACGATTTGTCGGTCGGCGGCAGGAGCCATCTTGATGAGAGGTGTATGTTCTTCCTTCCGCGTTCGCCTGGACTGATGCGATCGAACTTGCCGAAGAGCACATCAAGCGTCCATCCTCTGCTCCCTCTTGTCTCGACGCACGATTCTCAACATTTCGTTGGCCGGCGGTGGGTCCCGTTCTATACTCAGCCATAGTCGTGAGCGAGGTTGCCGCTTGCACACTCCTCTTTATGGAGTAAAGGCGCGGCTCCGTGCCAGGCGTGGACGGCGATGGCAATGAATCTCAATCTCCTGCTACTTGAAGACTCTCCCAATGATGCCGAGCTGATTCTCGACGTACTCCAGGAGGCTGGGTTCTCGGTGGCTTCCCGCCGCGTCGATTCGCAAGACGAGTACCTTCGCGCACTTGACCAGCCTACGGATTTCATTCTCTCAGATTTCTCCATGCCGCAATTTACAGCGCGCGATGCGCTGCGACTCATGAAGGAGCGGGGGCTCGATATTCCATTTATTGTCGTGTCGGGCTGTATCGGTGAGGATATGGCGGTCGAATGCATGAAGGCCGGGGCGAGCGATTATCTGCTGAAAGACCGACTCGCCCGCCTGGGTCACTCGGTGTCACAGGCGCTCGAACGGAAAAGGTTGATCGAAGAAAAGCACCAGGCTGAGCAACGGCTGTTTCTGGAAACGTTTCACGATTCGCTCACAGGCCTCCCCAATCGAGCCCTATTTTTGGACCGATTGGATCGGGTCTACCAGCAGAGCAGGCGTCAACCCAGCCATCTGTTTGCGTTGCTGTATCTCAATCTCGACGGGTTTCGCGTTGTCCGCGACAGCTTGGGGCCTGCGGCGGCTGATCGCCTGCTGATTGAGGTGAGTCAACGGATTCTGCGTCGCGTGCGCTCGGCTGACACGGTGGCGAGGATGGAAGGGGATGAATTCGCGTTCCTGCTGGATACCCTGAAAGCGGTCGGGAATGCGACGCGTGTGGCCGATCGTCTCCGGCAGGAATTCTCTACGCCGTTTACGGTCGAGGGCCGGCAAGTTTGCCTCACGGCCAGCATGGGCCTCACGTGCAGCAACCAGGAATATGAATGTGGCGAACATCTCTTGCGTGATGCGACGACCGCGATGCATCAGGCGAAAGCCTCCGTTCGGACGAGGTTCGTGATTTTCGATACGGCCATGCATGAGCAGGCGATGGTCCGTCTGAAGCTGGAAGCCGATCTTCGGCAGGCGCTGGAGCGGCAGGAGTTCCGGCTGGAGTACCAGCCGATCGTGGCATTGAAGTCCGGCCATGTCACCGGATTTGAGGCGTTGCTCCGCTGGGAGCATCCTGAGTACGGGCTCACCAGGCCGGAAGTGTTTCTGGAGGTTGCAACGGAATTGGGGTTGATGACCAAGATCGGTGAGTGGAGCCTTCTCGAGGCTGCCAAGCAACTGAAGCTCTGGCAGGCTGAGTTTCCTAAAATTCGTCCGTTGACCGTGAGCGTAAACTTCTCGCTCAACCACTTGGCGAATGCCGACCTGGCGGTACTTGTCAACGAGGTTCTGCTGACAACCGGCGTGGATCCATCGAGCATCAAGATCGAAATCACGGAGTCGGACATCATGCAGAATCCTGAAGCGGTCACCGCGGTGTTGAAACAGATCGAATCGCAGAAGATTCAAGCCTGCATGGACGATTTCGGCACGGGCTATTCGTCCCTGAGTTATCTTCAGCAGCTGCCGATCACGTTTTTGAAGATCGATCAGTCGTTCATCCGGCGACTGGGAGCGGACGACGACGCCCTCGCCATCGTGAAAACCATTATTGTCCTCGCGCATCAACTGGGGCGGCAGGTGATTGCCGAAGGAGTGGAAACCACTGAACATCTGACGACGCTCCGCTTGCTCGGATGCGAATACGGTCAAGGCTATTTGTTTGCCAAGCCGCTGCCCTACGCGGAAGTGTCTTCTTTCCTTGCCTCAGGCCGCCACTGGTAACGCCTTCCTCCCACGATGGATTCGCAGAAGGGTATTGAATGTAGCCCTACGCCATTCCTTGATGCCCATGGCATACACGACAGGGGGAAACTGGAATCAGGGGGAATGTGAGCATGTGAGAGGATTACGCGGCGACTTTGGTGAGAAGTTTTTTGACTTCGACGTGGGCAAAGATGACGTCAGGTTCCCGCTGGAGGGCTTCGTAGTAACTGCGTTCGAAACCGTCTCCTTCCTCTGAAGGGCGGATAAGGGCTCGGGCTTCGATCAGAAAGTGCTCCATCTCGACATGCAATAGTTCGGACTCGTCATCTAGGAGTTCATCGATACGGATGACCAGCTGCGAGAGTGGGTGAAGCCAGGTAAACCAGGGATCGTTCAATACCAATTGCAGCAGTTGGCTGGTTGACGCGACTCTGCCATGGATGCGTTCATACGTCACTTGTTCCGCAAGAATAAGGGCCTTGTGAAGGCTCAAGAGGCCGCCTCGCATGTCGAGGAGCCTTTTACGGAGAGGGCAGGATTCCCTGGATGAGGTCTTTTGCGACACAGGTGACATAAATTAATTTTAGCAGGTTATTGAAAAAATGGTGCCCTGGAGGCTCGATCATGAGGTTAACATCAGCCAATGTTTGAATATCGGCATATTCTGCCGCGCACTGTAGCCGGCTGGTTGCCTTGATGCGGTTGGTCTATCTGGTTGATCTGGTCTGTCTCGTGTGTTTGGTTGAGCCGGATAGACGAGAGAAATCAGTACACCTCTAACGGTCTTCTGATCCTCGCGCAGAATCGATTTACGCGGCATCCGTCTGCAGGGCGCGCGTGACGTGAAAGTGGGCGAGCACCACATCGGGAGCTCGATTGAGAGCCTCGTAGTAGGCACGCTCGAACCCGTCGCCTTCAATCGACGGGCGGGTCAAGTTGCGTACCTCGGCGACAAGATGTTCCATGTTGTCATGAGTGATGTCGAATGCATTGTCTTCCAGGAGAAGCTCGATCCGGAGCAGCAGATCCAGTACAGGGCGGAGCCATGTGAACCAGGGATCGTTGAGCAGCAACTGAATGAGTTCGTCACTCGAGGCTACGCGGCCGTGGATGCGCTCGTAGGTTGCTTGCTCCGCCACAATCAACGCGCTATAGAGGGCGGTGAGTCTCTGGTGGACTTCCAGCAGGGTGCGGCGTGGAGGATCGGCTTGGGCAGATTGAGTGAATGGTGAGAATGAAGCCATGGAGTAAGTGTAGCAGGGCTATAGGCCCGGTCAATCTGGTTGTGTTTGGTTAATTTGCTTGTTTTGTTCAACCAACACACGAGACAAACCAAATAACAGTCTTCTGTTAGTTCCCGACCCGCGTGGCGAAGCGCGCAAACAGTTCTCCCGTGAGATAGCCGGTATTGGATGGATCGGCGACATCTTTTCTACGAAGGTAGTCGTTGAGGATTCTACCGTCTGAGGTCTTGTGGACGTGGGGTAGGCTGAGATTCATGTGGTAGCGTTCGATGGCGCCTGCCACGCGACTGATGAAGACGATCGTGCCATTCGGCTCCTGCCGCTCGACGATCCCGACATGAGTCAGGGGGTCGTTCACCTTACCGTCCCGGTTGAAGTCCCATGTGTTGTTGAAGAAGACGAGATCTCCCGGGTGGGCAACCGGCCCTTGGTGGAACGTGCCCTGCTGCTGGATATGGGCATGGATGATTCGAACGCCGTTGGCGTCCGAATCGTCCGGTTCACCGTCGTAGAGATCGATCCCGTGCGCGAGAAACACGGCGCGGGTCACTCCGGCACAGTCATAGGCGATGCGTCGCCCGTTGCTCGTAATCGTTTTCGCGCCGACGAGCTTGACCGCCGTCTGTACTATGGCGCTCCGGCTCGGTCTGTGCTGGAGGGGTCCACAACAAGTGCCTGTCTCCGATGCCAATGGGCGAAATCGTTCCACCGGTGGTGTGGCGCAGCCCACGAGCGTTACCATTGCGATCGTAGATGTGATGAAGAGAAATCGCATCGATTTCACCGTACGTTGACAAACCGGCCTTGGGCCGTCTCCCGGAGCTGATCGATGTCCTCACTCCGGGTGACGGAGAGCGGCACAGTGTTGGTCAATTCTTCAATCAATAGATCGGTTGTGAGCGGTGTTTTTTGATGGAGCGCACGATAGAGGCCTGCGACCACAGCCTGTTCGATTTCCGATCCGCTGAAGCCGTCGCTGGCGCTGACGACCTTGAGTAGATCGAACTGTTTCACGTCCTGCTTCCGAAGACCCAGGTGAATCTTCCAGATGGATTCCCGTTCCCTGTCGTCCGGAAGATCTACGAAGAATATTTCATCGAATCGCCCTTTGCGAAGGAGTTCGGGAGGGAGTAAGGAGAGGTTGTTGGCGGTCGCCACGACGAAGACTTCTTGTTTTTTCTCCTGAAGCCACGTGAGAAATGCGCCAAACAGCCGGCGGCTCAACCCTGCATCTGCCTCGCCGTTCCCGCCCCCTGCGGCCATTGCCTTTTCGATCTCATCGATCCAGAGAACGATGGGGGACAGTGATTCCGCTGTCTCAATCGCCTTGCGGAAATTTTTCTCCGACTCTCCGACGAACTTATCGAACAACCGACCCGCATCGAGCTTGAGGAGTGGCAGTTGCCATTCCCGCGCAATGGCCTTCGCGGCCAGCGATTTCCCGCAGCCCGGCACGCCCACCAGCATGATGCCTCTGGGAGGCGTGAGATTGAGTGCCTTGGCCTCTGCCGTAAACCCCACTTTCGCCCGTTCCAGCCAGGATTTCAGGTTGACGAATCCACCCAACTCGAACCGGTTGTCTTCGAGTGGGTAGTATTCGAGCAGGCCTCCGTCTTTAATGGCCTGCACCTTGCGCGTGAGAATCTTCTGTACGTCATCGGCGGAGAGTGTGCCGTCCTCAACGACGCATTGCGTAATGATCTGCCGGGCCTGATGGAGGGTCATCCCCTGCAAGGCGCGTAGGATAGCGTCACGCTCGTTGGCCACAGGATGCTGGTCCGCCGCTCTTGAATCGATGATGGAGCTGAGGATGCTTTGCACGACGGTGGTCGAGCGTGGACGACGGGGCGAGATCCTAGGAGCGAGCGATTGCAGGACGCCCTGGAGCATGGATTGGAGTTCATCACGACCCGGCAGTCGCAGGTCGAACCGGACGGCGATCTGTTCGATATCGAGCGGCAGGGCAATGGGATGGCCGGTGAGTACGCAGGTGGAACGCGAGCGCCCGTAGACTGTCGCGACTTCCCGAAGTTGACGGGCGGCGGCTGGATCTTGTAGGTGCAGCGCGAGGTCTTTGAGCCAGAAGACCGCCTCGATTGTCAGACCCTGCAGATGTTGGAGGGCAGCCAGAGGAGAGGCTGTCATTTTGCTTAGTGTGGGTGTGTCGTCGCTTCGGGTCAGCCCTCTGGTGACGGACCATTCGAACAGCGGCATACGTTCCTGTGCGGCAACCGATTGCAGCAATGCCAGTACTCGCTCCTCTTCCACCGTTTCGATGACGATCAGTGGGTGGCAAGAACGAATGAGAGTGCGGAGATCATGGACGCTGGTTGCCAGAGCCATAGGAGGAAAATGCTAGCACGAGGCTTGCTCCCCACCAAGGAAAGGGAGCTTTATTGCGACAGGCTATGGACCAGGAGATGTCGAGGATTTGGCGCAGCGGAATCCGATTGTGGCTGAACGCTGATCCGGTGCTGAGCCGCCTCGAGTAGCAGTTCTGAGCATAACCTGATGGCTTTTCCACGAGCCGCCGCGAACGCTCTTGTAGCGTCCGGTTGTCGGTCCCGAAGGATTCCGTTCCGGCATGGAGGCGTAATAGTCGGATCCGAACCAGTCCTCTACCCATTCGGCGGCGTTCCCCGCCATATGGTGAAGGCCATAGGGGCTCTTACCTGCGTCATGCGAATCCACTGCCGCGAGAATCGGGATTTCATGGACGTGGTATTGTCCGAACATGGCGAGTGTGGGGTTGGGCGCGGTGTTACCCCAGGGGAATAGGCTGCCTTCTGTCCCCCGGGCTGCCTTCTCCCATTCAGCTTCCGTCGGCAGCCTTGTGCGCTTTGCCATACAGAGATTCTTCGCTTCTTCCCATGTGACATAGAGTGCAGGCCAGCGGGCCAGGGTCTTGTCCGTGATGGAATGGATGGTAATGACGTGCCAGATCAGTTTTTGCAGCTCGTCCGGTGGATAGAGCTTCCCCTGTTGTAAGAAAGCGAGGTACTCCCCGAGGCTCACTTCGTCCCGATCCATCTCGTAGCTGTCCAGCCAGATTCGATGTTGGGGGAGTTCCGTATCGTCGAACGGCGCCCAGTTTCCATGGGGGTCGTCAGCCACTCGCTTGCTGCCGAGTAAGAAAACGCCGGCTGGGATGGTGATCATCGCTGACGGTTGGGCCAACTCTGCAATCTCGGTCAAATGACGGGCCAGTTCAAGCGAGGGCTTCGATCCAGCCTCTGCCTCGGGGACGCTTCCCATGATGATGAGGAAAGAGAGGGCGATTGCGGGCCAGGCGTGATAACGCTGCATCAGGTTTTATTGGGAGAGACCAAGGCCTTGTTGATTTCCCGGATGAGGCTCCGTTCGATTTCCGCGACCTCCTCTGCGCTCACACTGAGGACGCGTCCTCCCTGGGCCAGTTTTTCGAAGTCGGCTTTGACGCTGAGCCTGGTGACGTTCGAGGGGAGCGCGTGGAGCGACAGCACGTACTGATTTCGCGAGCCTGCGACTTCAAGCGAGGTAGGGGGGGAGACCTTGCGCTCAGTCACGTAGACCGCTTTCTGATCTGTCTTGATACTCACTTTGATGTGGTACCCATGGCGACTGAGGGCATCTTCTGCAATCTTGGCGACGCTGCTCAAGGGGCGGGGGAGGTCATCAGTTTGTGCCCCCTTCTCTTCGACGTGGATATACTGCGCTGCCTGAGCCGCTGCGGTTTTCTGAACCTCGGCGCTCAGCTTCTTTGCCTGGGCTGCTTGTATTGCCAAATTTTCGACGGCGGCTTTTGCGTCGGCCCTAGCGGTCTCGGCAGATTTCTTCGCGTCGCGCAGCTCTTGGTTCAGTAGATCGATTTGTTGCTGCATGACCTTGTTTCCGTCCTGCAAGGAGGTCACGACCGACTCCTCCTTGGCCAGTTGCTTGCGAAGCGACTCATTTTCCGCCTTGAACGGAGAGTCGTCAGGTTTGCAGCCGCTGGCCATAAGACAGAGCGCCATCACGCCGATCCACAATGGCCATTGGTTCGATTGTGTTTTGTCCTGCACGTCACGTCCCTCCATCGGATTTTCAGGATTATCTACGCTTCGTGCCGGCTTGTCCACGTCGGATTCCATGAACAGGGCCACTGCTTGCGCCCTGAAGGGCATGGGCGGTAGCATGCATCCATGACACCGGCCCTGATCCGAAAAACCTTTTCCGTCCCGCCCCTTGGCTGTAATTGCTCGATCATTGGAGATCCGGTGACGAAACAGGCGATCGTGGTCGACCCGGGTGGCGCCCATGAACAGATTTTGCGCGAGGTGCTGAAATTGGGATTGAAGGTCACGCATATCCTCCATACCCATGCCCACTTCGACCATTTTCTTGCTTCAGGCGAAATGAAGCGGGCAACGGGGGCGACAATCTGTTTGCATCAGAGCGATCTTGACCTATGGCGGAATCTGGAATTGCAATGCCGGATGTTCGGCGTCACCTACATGCCTGTTCCAATGCCAGACTACTGGCTCAAGGATGAGGAGAAGCTGATGGTCGGCCAGGTTTCCGCTGTTGCCCTCCATACGCCCGGCCACACTCCCGGGTCCATGAGTTTTCATTTTCCGGGCGACAACTTGGTCTTGGCCGGCGACACACTCTTTCGGGGCAGCATCGGGCGCACCGATCTCTGGGGCGGGGACTTCAACGCCATCGAGCAATCTATTCGGGAACGGCTGTATACCTTGGAGGATGACACAATTGTGGTGACAGGACATGGACCTGAGACTGAGATCGGGGTAGAGAAGGAGACGAATCAGTTTGTCCGTGCTTGACGCAGGAGGTGACCATGCTCGCATTTAAACGGTCCGTCCTCTCGTTCTGTGTCCTCGGTTTGCTCGCGCTGCTGGTCGCGCAAGCCAGCGAATCTTCACCGCCAACTTCGCAGCAGGTCACGATCACCGAATTACAGGTGAGCATGTCCGATCATGGTCCTGTGGTGCTCTTGCGGGCCGAAGGCAGGGCTATTCCGATCTTCGTCGACTTTACAGTCGCGCGGTCGATTCAAAGCGCGCTGAACGGCGAAAAGCTCCCTCGCCCACTCTCTCACGATTTGATGCACACAATCTTGGATGCGTATGGCGGAAAAGTATTGCGGACCGTCATCACGCTAAGGGACGGTACCTTTTACGGCGCCTTGAGCGTTTCGGTGCAGGATCAGGTGAAGACGTTCGATAGCCGGTCGTCCGATTCGATCGCGCTCGCCGTTCATTTCAAGGCACCGATCATGGTGGGACGGGATTTGCTGAACTCGGCTGGGTCTCTGTCGGGGGAATCGAAAGCGGAACCCTTGTGAGGGGCTATTCCTTTTCCATCCTGGCGCGGAGCCGTTCAAGACGCTTATCTGTGGACTGTTTGATGAAGGCCATATTTTCACCCAGGTGTTGTTCGGCATTGATTTTCCCTTGCTCGCGCCGCTTCAGCTGGTCCAGCCCGAATTGCGCGATCGATGGGCCGTCTTCCTTGTTGAGTTCTTTCCAAATCTCAGCGCACCGTGCTTGTTTTGCCGATGGATACTTGTCACAGGGTGGATCGGCTGCCCATGCGCTGCTCCAGTTCCCACCCAGTAGGGCGAATGTCAGTGCCAATACAGGTATGGTACGTTTCCTCGCGGCATGAATAACCCCTTTCAGCATGGCTCACGATAGCACAACTCAACGTGTCTTGCAGACGCTCGAAATGTATGAACGGTCGGCCAGGGAATGTGTCGCCCGCTGGAGAAACCAGCCGGATGGAACATTCTTGAACTAACAGTAATAACCAACCGGGAACGCAAGGGGCGGTGGTTAAACTTCCTCGCGCAGAAAGAGGGGTGAGTCGGCCTGCGGGCTATTTCGAAGTAGGTGGTTCTGATGTCATGCGGCGATCGAGGGTGAGAGTGATCTTGTCGTCGAATGTATAGAAGCCTCCCTGGTCCATGTCGTTCATGATGCAAATTGGTGAAAAGATCACAAAGCAGCCGAAAATATCTCCGAGGACCCACCAGGACCAGGTGCGATCGATCTTGAGAGAGGTCGGTTCAAAGCCCTCCTTGTTCACCTGTGCGACGTGATTTTCTTTGCGGCTCAATGTCACAGTACCGGGCGCTGTGAGGTGCAGGTAGTCATCGATGACGACCGAAGCTTCCGGCGGGTTGGTGAAAATGGTGACCGACTGTTTGTCAGAATGCATCCAGGTTCCGCACCCAGAGAGTCCTCCGACCAGGGCGCAGAGCACGAGCCGTCCTTGCCAGTTCTTCATCTTCCACCCCATTCAGATGTTCATCGCCTCGTTCACGTCGTGGAGCGTCGCTTTGGCGACCTCGCCGGCCCGGCGGCTGCCCGCAGCCACGATGTCGTTGAGGCTCGCAGGATCTTTGCTCAGGCGCGCGCGCGCGTCCCACATCGGCGTCATCCGCTCCACCACTCGATCAGCCACGAGTTTCTTACAATCGATGCACCCGATGGCGGCTGTCCGGCATTCGGTATTAATCTGCGCCTGAATTACCGGCAATGAAAAGGTTTTGTGAAAATCATACACAGGGCAGAGGTCGGGGTTTCCAGGGTCATGGCGCCGGACGCGGGCGGGATCTGTGACCATTGTCTTGAGTTTCTGGCGCACGACTGGTTCGGGATCTGACAGGTTGATCGTGTTGCTGTAGCTCTTGCTCATCTTCCGGCCATCCGTGCCGAGCACTTTCGGAAACTTGGTGAGCTGTTCCTGTGGTTCCGGGAATACCGGCCTGTACAGGCTATTGAACCGGCGGGCCAGCTCCCTAGTGAGTTCAAGGTGCGGCAGCTGGTCCTTTCCTACTGGGACGAAATCCGGCTTGTAGATCAGGATATCCGCGGCTTGCAAAACTGGGTAGCCGAGAAATCCGTACGTGCTCAGATCGCGCTCCTTCAGCTGTTCCTGTTTTTCTTTGTAGGTCGGATTCCGTTCCAGCCAAGCTATAGGAATTATCATGGAAAGCAGGAGATGCAAGACGGCATGTTCCGGGATACGCGACTGTACGAACACCGTGGCTTTCGCCGGGTCGATGCCCGCAGCAAGCCAGTCGATCAACAACTCGCGGACGAATTCTTTGATACGGCTGGTATCGGCATAATTCGTCGAGAGTGCGTGCCAGTCTGCGACAAAGAAGTAGCACTCAAACTCGTTCTGAAGGCCTTTCCAATTCTCCAACGCGCCGAGATAGTTACCGAGATGGAGCAGCCCGCTCGGCTGCATGCCGCTGAGGACTCGTTTCCTGGATCTTGTCATGGTGTGTTTACCGCTCCAAGGCCAACGGCGGTAGAGAGAATCGTATTGGAGAGACTGTGGGTCAAGGTGCTTGTGATGGTATGGATCAGGTGAATCTGCGGATCGAGTATGATGAGCCCCATGAGAATGAACATGCCATAGGGTTCGACGCGTGAAAGCGCTGTCGCCGCGTTGGGTGGGAGAAGACTTGTAAGAATTCTCCCGCCATCCAATGGGGGGAGCGGCAACAGATTGAACAGCATCAAGAGCACATTGATCAAGACGGAGTAGACCGACATCACAGCGATCGGCAGGAGGAACATTTGGTGCCAGGTGTCGGTGGGACCAGCGCTTCCCGATTTGGCCCAGTAGTTCCCAATCGCCGGATCGATCGACAACAGGAGTGCGAAGAGGAGGGCACTGCCGATGGCCAGCCCGAGATTCATGACAGGCCCCGCTGCTGCGACAAGCGCCATGTCGCGGCGTGGTTGGCGCATGGCGCCTGGGTCGACCGGGACCGGTTTGGCCCAGCCCAGGAAGAATCCTCCCGGTATCAGCAGACACATCAGCGGCAAGATGATGGTTCCAAATGGATCGATATGAGCGAGGGGGTTTATGGTAAGCCGACCTTGGAGCTTGGCGGTCGAATCGCCGCACCGATAGGCGACCCAACCATGGGCATATTCGTGCAACACCATCGCAAACAGGAGTGGAAGCCCCATGTAGGAAATCGTGTGGAGGATTTGCGGTAGGGAATTCATCCGGTCGCCTTTTTCAATTCACCTGAATGAACCGGCCTCGTTTGATCTGAATGAGGAAGAGGGGCCGATTCAATGTCCCGTCTTCCCCAAACGCCGCAGGCCCGGTGAGGGAGGAGAGATCCGGCTGGTTCAGAAGCTGTTCCTGGACCGCTTCGCCGGAGGAAGCGCCTGTACGAGCTGCATCGATGACCAGCTTCGCGGCATCGTAGCCCTGCATCGCAAAGAGTGTCGGGTTGGTCTGGAACCGTTTTTTGTACCGCTCGACAAAATCACGCACGACAGGGGTGGGGCTGTCCACAAAGAATCCGTCGACGAATACGGCCCCGTCGATCGACGAATCGGCCGTGCGGGCAAAGTCGGGTGAGTTCCATCCGTTCGCGCCCAGGAAAGGAACTTTCATGTCGTGGAAATTGAGCTGAGCTGTAATGATGCCGGCGTCGGCCGCGCGGCCTGGAATAAAGATCGCGTCGAAGCCCGGCGTATAGAGAATTTTCTTGTCCAGCTTTGTCAGTTTCCCGGTCAGTTTTGTCTGATCAATCGGCATGGACAAGCCATATCTCTTGATATCCTCTTGCTTCATACGTTTGAGCTGCGCGCTCACGTCGGTTTCACCCTCTTTGTAAGATTCAATCGCGATCACTTCCCCATCGTGCTGGCGTACTTCCTGGGCGAAGAGGCGGGCCAATTCACGGCCGTAGGCGGTGTCGGGATGCAGGATGCAGAATCGGCGGAATCCCTGCTCCTTGATGGCATAGGCTGCGATTCGTTTGGCTTGTAGTTGAAATGTGAGAGCCGTGCTGAATACATAGTTGCCGAGCCGTCTGACATTGGGTAAAGTTGCTGTCGGCGTGATCAGAGGGATGTGGGCCCGCTCTGCGAGTTCAGCCATGGCTGGAAGATTCTTCGAGAGAAGAGGGCCGATCACGGCGAGGGGGCGATCGGTGTTCAGCAGTTCGGAGAAGTCGTCCAAAAATGAGCTGAGATCGGATTCAAAATCTTTGACGATGAGGCCAACTGACGCGCTCCCTGCCTTGTCTCTATTTGCTTCGACGGCAAGTTGAATGCCGCTGAGGACCTCGTTGGCGAAAGAGGCTAGTTTCCCTGAAAGCGGCAGGACCGCCGCAATGAAAAACTGGTTGGATTTTAGTTTGGCTTGAAGTGTTGCGAGGAGTTCCAAGGTTTTTTCTGTCTGCGGGTGCGTCGGAAAGTTCACGAGAAATTGCTGGATTTGCCGGATGGCCTGGTGTTCTTCCCCACGGCTGATGTAGAGGTCGATAAGCCGGAGGGATGCGACATCGCCGGGAAAACTGCGTGGGAAGGTATCCCTGATTTGCTCTAGGGCCTTCTTATCAGACGTCGCGCTGGCCAGATCGCGAATGCGGGCACGCACGTCTTCTGCCTGGTCATCAGTTCCTAACGCTACTTCATCGAGCCATGCTTGAATAGCACGGGTCGCGTCCTTTTTTTGAGCGTAGAAGTTGCCGCTCAGCTGGAGGGCTTCGCGTTTCGTGCGGTCATCTTTTGAAAGGTTGCGCAGGCCCGTCAAGATTGGCATAGCAAGGTCGAGATTCCCCATTGCTGCATGGACCCTGGCTTGCAATAACTTGCCTCGGTCCGTCACCTCTGAATTGGGAAACTCTGTTTCCAGCTGCCGTAAGAATTTTAAGGCTTCCCCATCTTGCTTTGCACGGTGCAGCGCTGCGCCGAGCAGCAGATAGGTATCGTCGAGCAGGTCGGGCTTCGGAGAAGCTGCTAGAAACCGACGGAGTATGGTGAGGGCTTCTTCGGCCTGATCCGCGTCGATCAGGCGCTTTGCCTGGTTCAGCGTGGGGTTGTTTGCCGGGCTTGCCGGGGCTGTTTCTGCATGGGCGAGGTGATTGAACTCAAACCCCGTGAAGAGAGAGAACATGCTCCAGGTAAGCACAAGCACGTGCCACCAGCGTACCGAACGTACGTACGAACGATGCGAAGAAACGGATACCAACAGGCGGGCCATGAGCTCCTGGGCGATGTGACGGATTATGTTATGCGCAGGTGACTACTATCGGAAACCCTGTGGGGTGTCAAGGTAAACTCCCACAGCCTTCATTGTGTTCATCTGAGCGATTGGCTATCATCGCACAGATGATACTGGACCCGCTGGCCGAGCGATACTTGAGCCATCTCCGTGTTGAGGGTGGTCTCTCTGTCAACACGGTCGAAGCCTACCGTCGCGACCTGAGTAAATTCCACTCTTACTTGGAGCGAAAAGGTGTTGTGCCGCTTGGGCCTCTTACAACGGAGACATTCACGGGATTTCTTCGTTTCTTGCAGGAGGCACGGTTGTCTCGCGCGTCCTCTGTGCGCTGTCTTTCGGCTATTCGTGGATGGCTCAGGTTTCTGATTCGGGAACGGATGATTGAAGCGAGTCCTGTCATGGGTCCGGCTCCAGTGTCGCGGGGCGTTCGACTCCCCAAAACGCTGTCGCAGCACGACATCGTCGCATTGTTGGACCTGGGGACAGCTCCAACTCCGGAGGACTTGCGTGACCGGACGATGGTGGAGGTACTCTATGCGACGGGGCTGCGCGTATCAGAATTGGTGATGGCCGAATTCGCGCATATGAACCTTGATGTCGGGTATCTCCGGGTCACGGGCAAGGGCGCGAAACAGCGTCTTGTGCCAATTGGCGAGGTGGCTCGACAGCTGCTGCAGCAGTATGTGGAAGAGGCTCGGCCACGGCTTCTCAAGGGGCGGGCATCGCGCTATGTGTTTGTGTCGAGGCGGGGCCGGCCCTTGACGCGGCAAGCTTTTTGGAAGTTGCTGAGATCTCGTGCACGGCGCGCGGGGATCACACAGGTCATTTCACCCCACATGATTCGGCATTCGTTTGCGACGCATCTGCTCGAAGGTGGTGCCGATCTTCGGTCAGTGCAGGTGATGCTCGGCCATGCAAACATTGCCACGACACAGATCTATACGCACATTGAACGGGCACGCCTGAAGCTGGTGCATGACAGGTATTTCCCTCGAAAACCGGCGTCGCGAGTAAAAAATATACCTGAGAAGATGTGAATCATTGAGCGGAGTACACAACAAATGAAAAAGGCAAGAAGAGTGCGAGATTCGATTGACAAGGCCAAGTGGAGTTGGTAGCATCCCCAAGGTTGCTAAGAAAATCAGGCGGATAGCTCAGTTGGGAGAGCGCTGCCCTTACAAGGCAGGGGTCACAGGTTCGATCCCTGTTCCGCCTACCATCAAGAGATCTCGCTTAGGGGGTGGGGCAGATAGTTGAACTGAAGAATGAAATGTTAGACAGGACCGACCGCTAGATATAGTCGTGTCACCCACATCTCCCGCTATACGTAGAGCTTCGAGGGGCCGTCGTTCAGCTGGTTAGGACGCCAGATTGTCAATCTGGAGGTCGCGGGTTCAAATCCCGTCGGCCCCGCCATTTTCTCCTGGGTTTGCTAGACTCGGTAGGCAGGACTGTGAGTACATCCCGGCAGTAGGTAAACAGTCCGCCAGCTTGTTCTCGAGTCGCTCCTAGGAACATACGAAGGGCGTGTCCTTCGCAAAGAGGCCATCTTGACAGACTCAGGGCGGCGGGTGAGAAGGCAGGCCTTATTGAGCGCCCCGCGCACGTGTGCTCCTGTTGATCCAGACATGTGAACTATCGAAGTTTCGCGTGGCGCGATGGTTGTTCTGCAACTTGTTTAGAGCCGGGAAAGGTCATTCCGCATGTTTCAAACGGGTCTCATCGGGCTGGTAGGTTCACTCGGCTCAGTGTCAAAAATCGTGCTCTTGGTCCTATTAGGCTTTTCAGTTATCTCGTGGGGCATAATTTTTTTTAAATGGCGGGCCTTTCGAGTGGCTGACCGCGAGGATAAGCGGTTTTTGGCGCTCCTCATGAAAACACGAGATCTCGATGAGCTCTATCGGCAAGTTCGCCGAATTGAAGGAAGTCCCACCGCAATTGTATTCGAAGGCCTTATGGAGCGTGTGGGGCCTGGGCGAGTCGAGGAGGGGGATGGTATCGGTTCGGGATCAATCGATCGACACGTTATAGAGCGGACAGCATCCCATCTCGGGCAGCACCAGCTCGCACAGTTGGAAACCTATCTTCCATTCCTTGCCACGACTGGGAATATTACGCCGTTTGTCGGATTACTCGGGACGGTGATGGGGATTATCGACGCGTTTCGTGAAATCGGAACCCAAGGGACCGCGAGTATTTCTGCCGTCGCTCCTGGAGTTGCAGAGGCCTTGGTTGCGACGGCGGCTGGACTCTTCACAGCGATCCCCGCGGTGATTGCCTATAACTACTTTCTTACTCGGATTCGCAGCACTGCGTTCCGGTTGGATTCTGTCTCCATCGAGCTTCTGTCATCCCTCTCAACCAGTGCATCGAAGACGAAACCAGTTCCGGTCGGAGTTCGAGGATGACCCTAGAGTCCCGTCACCGCCGGTTTCTGGCAGAGATCAACGTCATTCCCCTCGTCGATGTGGTCCTTGTCCTCTTGGTGATTTTTATGGTCACTGCGCCGCTGCTCTATCGAGGGATGGATATTAAGTTACCGGCTTCTGCCACGAATACGATCAAACAGGAAATGCGCACGGTGCTCACGATCGAACAGGATCAGCGGTTGTATCTCGATAAAGACCCAGTAGGGGTGGCCCAGCTGGAACAGAAGTTGAAGCTGCTGAAACGGGACCATCCCGATGTCTCGCTCTATCTCAGGGCGGATCGCGACGTGCCGTACGGCGTTGTGGTGCAAGTCATGGATGGTGTGAAAAAAGCCGGGATCGAGAAGATCGGGATGGTGACGGAGCCGGTTGGACCAGAGCGTGTGGAAGCGCCACACCGCCCGCCTGTCCCGGGGCGAAAAAATTGATGCAACGCATGTGTGAGGGGGCTGGTTGTTATGGCGTTCCAGGCATCGGTCCAGTCAGGTCTTTGGTTCGATCAGGACGCTCACTCCAGGCTGTCGTCTCGGCTCAAGCGAATGCTGGTGCTTTCGCTTGTGTTTCATGTGGTGATCTTGCTCGTGGCAGTAGGGCTCCGGTTTCCGCGACAGGGTGAACGGCCGTTGACGTCTGTGGAAGTGTCGTTGGTCAGTTTGCCGATGCCTCCGAAGCAGGCTGAGACGGCGAAGCCGGTTGAACCACCAAGAGTTTCAGACTCGAAGCCGGCACCGGCGCCATCAATCAAGGCGCTGTCCCCAAGCGCCGCCCCTTCTCCCGCGCCTCCGATAGGCGAAAAAAGAAGGGATATACTGCAGGATCTTCAGCTTCCGCCTGATGCGCCGAAGTTTGGAGATTTGAGCCCGGCAACAAAAGCGGCGGCTCAGCCCCAACATGTGGCGAAGCTTCCGCAGCAGTCTACGGTAAGCGATGACTTGAATCGTGAGTTAGAAGAAGAGCTGAAAAAAGTCAAAGAGTTTCACCCTGCAGCCAAGCTGGACATTCCAAAAGAGGTGAAACCGAGCGAGGCATTGGTCAAGCCGATGCCCCAGCAGGAAGTAAAGATTCCAGCGGTCAAGACTCCCGAGACGGCCCTGAAGATTTCCGGTACGGCAGGGTCGAATCCCTACTGGGCTCGTGTGCAGTCTATTATTAGCAGCCACTGGGAGCCGCCTCCGGTCGATATGGCAGGCCAAACCTATACCATGACCGTCAAGTTTCGGCTTCAACGGGATGGGACGATCAAAGATGTGGTGGTGCAGCAGTCGTCCGGGAATGCCTACTTTGATCTGGCGGGCCAGCGTGCTGTGTTGCGGCCACGAATTCTTCCCGTATTTCCAGCTGAAATGGCAGACAGCTATAAGGATGTAGAGATGGTATTTCGAGTCGGAGAATCAGTCGGATGACCAGGGTAAAAATGATCAGTGTCTGGTTCGGAGGGGTACTGTTTCTGGCAGGAGTTGCCGGTATTCTTGAATCTGGAGCAGCGGATGTGTTCCTCGAGGTCACCCGCCCCGACTTCCAAAAGATTTCCCTGGGTATTGCGGGGATACAAAACGGGGGAGGACCCGACTGGCTAGGGGGGCGAATCGAAGAAGTCCTCAAGAAGGATGTAAAACGCTCCTTGGTTTTCGATCTGGTGGACCTGCCCAGTCTTGGAATTACACCATCCGATATTGGCAATGGGACAGGGACCGGGTCCAAGGCTGTATTCAAACAAGTGGCTGAAAAGGGTGTCTCGGTCTTGGTCTGGGGAAAAGCAGTCATGAAAGAGGCGCAGAAGGATGCAGACGTCAATATGGAAGGCTTTGTGTATGACAGCGGTAGCGATGAAGTTGTGGGAGGGAAACGCTATGCGGGGTCTCCATCGGTTGTGCGGCTGATGGCGCACCGCTTTGTTGACGAACTGGTATTTCGGTACACGGGCGAGCCGGGTATCGCACGGACCAAGATCGCCTACGTGGCGCAGCAGGGGACCGCTCGCGAGTTGTTTGTGATGGATTATGACGGCTACGATGCGCGTCAACTTACTGCTGATGGTTTTCTGAATCTCATGCCGCAATGGTCTCCGGATCGCCGGTTCCTTGTCTTCACCGCCTATCGCGACCGTAATACACAGAATATTGACATGATTGAATTGGCGACGGGTAAGCGATGGACCCTTATTTCTCTGGGGGGGTTGAATATCACTCCGGCACTGTCCCCTGATGGAAACTTCCTGGCGTTCGCCTCCAGTCACGAAGGTAACTCCGAACTCTATCGGTTAGATACAAGGACGAAAGGCATCCAGCGATTGACTGTAAACCCCTCCGGAGACCTGTCTCCCTCCTGGTCTCCGAACGGGAGAGAACTGGTATTTGTGTCGGATCGGGGTGGCGGGCCGCAGCTATTCTTAATGGGCTCAGATGGAACGAATGTACGCCGCCTGACGTTTGACGGTGACTACAATGCCGCGCCGGCGTGGTCGCCCCGCGGGAACTGGATCGCCTATGTGTGCCGGACGCAAAGAGAGTACAAGCTTTGCGTCATCTCGCCGGATGGGCAGAAGCGAATGCAATTGACGACAGGACCGGGCGTCGATGATTCACCATCCTGGTCGCCGGATGGTCGACATCTCGTGTTCAGTTCGACGGTCGATGGAAAGAGTCACATCTATATGATTGGTGCCGATGGTAAGGATCTGGAGCGGCTCACCTTCCAGGGAACGCACAATAGTGCACCTTCCTGGTCTCCGGCATCCTGAGGATGGAATAGTGACTATGGCGGATAAATGAAGGCAAAAGGCAGAGCTTACTAACGTCGGAATAAGGAGAAGGATGACATGAACAAGACACTCTGTACATTTGGTGTGGTGCTAGTAGCGAGTGCGGCATTGATTGGCATGCCTGGCTGCGGCAAAAAGTCTGTGCAATCTGGCGGCGATGCCCAGTCTACTCAGCGATCGGCGGATAGTTCCAAGTCCGGTGTCGGGAGCTACCCGGACACCAGCGTACAGTCCGGTGGCGGCGGGCTTCGGGGCCTCGATAAGAACCCTTCAGAAGAGCGTGTGGGCAGCGGCACGATGCTGGCCAAGATAGATCCTTCGAGCAATGCTGGACGGCAAATGGATGAGATTCGTGCGGAGCAGGCTGCATCAGCCGCAGCGGGCTTACGAGATGTCTTTTTCGCCTACGATAGCTGGACAATCACCGAGGAGGGGCGCCAGGCATTGAGCCGCGATGCTGAGTGGATAAAGTCCAATCCGAATGCGCTGCTCAAGATTGAGGGGCACTGTGATGAGCGAGGGACCTCCGCTTACAATCTCGTGCTTGGTGAAAAAAGGGCAAAAGCCGCGCGGAACTATTTGGTCGAACTCGGTGTCGGTGCCAATCGTCTGTCCGTGGTGTCGTACGGGAAAGAGCGCCCGGTCTGCACCGAACATGCGGAGTCGTGCTACCAACAGAATCGGCGCGGGCATCTTGTAGTGAAGGCCGGGAAGTAGACGACATACTCTTTGTCGTGCAGTTGTGAGTCCGTTGTCTGCAAAGAGTGAGTAGGGGATTCCTTTATCATAAAGTGGGTGGAACAATGTGGAACCATTTGGATACAAAGGGAGCCTGGACAACGATCTGTGGGGTCTGTGTCTTGTTATCAACCGGCTGTATAGCTCAGCAAGCTGATCTCAAACAGACGGAGCGGAATCTCCAGCAGCGTATCAAGCAGTCGAGCGATGAGTCGGCCCAGACCCGCGCGCGACAGAGTCAGGAGATTTCGCTGCTCCGCGAGCAGGAGTTGCCGCAGTTGCGTGGTGAACTGGAGCGGGCGTTGCACCAGGCGCATGAACTCCAGGGCAAGCAGGAAGATCTCAAACAGCGCTCTGCACAACTTGAAGTACAAACCAAGCGGCTCGAACAGTTGGCCACAAAGCTGGATGTGGATAATACCACCCGCTACAACCAGGTGCGCGAAAGCCTCAATGCTCAAGATGTCAAGAATAAACAGGAGCGTGATCAGCTCCGCATGGACGTCAACGCCCGCCTTGACGATGTGAGCCGACAGATGGAGGTGGTGCGGAAAGAGATCATCGAGGTCGTGCAGAAGACGAACGGCGGGCTTGCCAAGAACCTCGACGCACGTCTAGAGGAGCAGCAGAAGGTCCTGGCAGGATTGAGCGAACGGTTGAGCCAAGAAGAGCAATCGGGCAGACAGTCGACAACCCATATCAATGAGATGAACAAAGCGGTGACCGGTCACTTGGGCGAGGTGAATAAGAGTGTCGCATCTGTCGCGCAAAAACTTGCCGCTCGTCTCGAAGAGCAGGAGCGTCGTCTGAATACCCTTTCCAAGGCCCTTGACCAGATTGTTCAGGATGGGCGTGCACGAGGGGGAAACAAGGGGGGGGCGCGTCAGTCGACCACGAAGCCGGCTCACCGATCAGCTGTGGAGCCGTCATCGGAACCCCGAAAGGTTGATCAGGAGACCCTGTCGACCTCGCTTCGTGCACAAGGGGAAGAAGGGCAGTCAGCTGAGGGGATAACAGCGGCGGTCGAGCCCGAGGAACTGCCCAGATCGCAAGTCAGCCACAATGGAGAGCGCTCCGACAGAGTCGAGTACGAACGTCTACTGGCTCTGTTTCGTGAAGGTGATTTGGACGGAGCCAGGCAGGGGTTTGCTACGTTTTTACGGGACTATGAAAACTCGGATCTTTCTCCAAACGCTCGATATTGGCTCGGTGAAGCGCACTACGGCAAGAAGGATTATAAACAAGCAATCGATTCGTATGACCGCGTCGAGATGGATTTTCCCCGGAGCGAAAAAGTGCCGGCGGCCATCTTGAAGAAAGGGTATGCGTATCTCGCAATGAAAGATAAGAAGCGCGCTTCTTCCGCGTTCACGCAGGTGGTGACGTTGTATCCAAGGAGTCCAGAGGCAGGAAAAGCTTCAGATAAATTATCACAGTTGAAGGAGTCGCAATAACCGTGATGTGCAAGAAAATAGTTTCAAGGAGGATCGTTGTTCTCATAGCCGGAGCGATCTTGTCGGTTGCCGGATGTGCCAACCACGCGGATTTTGTGGAGGTGCGTGACCACTTGTCGGCGGTGTCGAAATCTCACGATCAAGATCAAAAGCGATTAGATGCGCTGCAACGACGTGTGGAGTCACTGGAGCGGGTGAAGGATAGTGAGTCTGCCAGGCAGAAGCTCGATCCGAAGTTCGACGAACTGTCTGCGCGAATCCAGAAGTTAGAAGGCCGGTTGGCCAAATCCGATGAGGGAGGAGCTATCCCGGTTGTGCCCAGGATAGAGCCAGCCTCTGGAGAACAGGCTCGTCTCTCAAAATCACAGAAGGGAACCTCTCCCGGCGACGTATCGACTATGGTACCAGGTGTTCCTACAATTACTCCGACATCGGCTTTCAATCTAGCGTACAACGACTATCTCAATGGGAAATACGATCTTGCCGTGGCCGGCTTTCAGCGGTTTGTGAAAGACTTTCCGGGCACGTCGCTGACGCCGAATGCCTACTACTGGTTGGGCGAGTCCTACTATCAGCAGAAAGATTATGTCCGCGCGATGCAATCATTCGAGTATCTTACGGCGGAGTATCCGGGAAATGAGAAGGTCCCGGCGGCGCTCCTCAAATCGGGGCTTGCGGCGGGAGAAACAGGAGATCTCGCCAAATCGAAAAAGAATCTCAAGCGAGTCATTGAAGAGTTCCCCACGTCGGATGAGGCAAAGCTGGCCAAAAACAAGCTGGCCGACATCCGATGATCGGATGTTCATTGAGATGCCGCGTGGTGGCTCCATTTTTTCCGGTATTCCCCGGGGTCTAACTTCATGCCTGCCGCCAGCTGTTCGGCCAAGATTCATGTCCTCTCAGGCGATGTAGTCAGCCGCATCGCGGCTGGCGAGGTCGTCGAGCGCCCTGCTGCAGTCGTGAAAGAGTTACTGGACAACAGTCTCGATGCAGGGGGCCTCCATATCACGGTCGATGTAAAAGATGGGGGCCTGACCCTCATTCGAGTGACGGATGATGGGGAGGGGATCAGCCGCGCCGATCTTCCCTTGGCGTTTGAGCGGCATGCTACCAGTAAGCTCCGGTCCGATCGGGATCTCGCCTCGGTGACAACGATGGGTTTTCGAGGTGAGGCGTTACCCAGCATCGCGTCCGTCTCCCATGTGCTGGTGGTGACCGCGACGAGGCAAGATACCACGGTGGGATCGCAGCTTACCCTGGTCGCCGGAGCAGGCGGTTCTATCGTGAACGCTCCCGCCGTGCCAGGCACCAGGATCGAAGTTTCCAATTTATTTTTCAATCAGCCGGCCAGAAGGAAGTTTCTGAAATCAGCCACGACTGAGTTCTCTCATATCAGTCGTGTCGTTCAACTTGCAGGCCTCGCCTGGCCATCGGTACATTTTCGCCTGACTCATAACGGCCAGGAGATTCTCAACTATCCAGCTGTCACAACGGATCGTGATCGAATTCTTCAAGTCTATCGCCCGGCCTTTCTCGATCGGACTATTGAGCTGCGGGGTCGGATACCAGGAATGTCGGTCCGCGGCGTGATGGTCGATCCACTCCATGCAAAGTCCTCGAAAACACCACAGGAATTGTTTGTGAACCGGCGGCCCGTCCGCAATGCGACCGTGTTTCATGCGATCATGGACGGGTATGGGTCGTTCTTGCCCAAGGGGCATCACCCGACATTCGTGCTTTACCTGGATGTCGAACCGGACCGAGTCGATGTCAACGTACATCCCGCGAAGAAAGAAGTCCGCTTTGCGGACACGGACGGCCTTCATCAGTTGGTGCGCCAGTCCGTCCGTCATGTACTCGATGGATCCGAGCGGAAGGTTGTGCAGGAGCTCGCGCAGAGTGGAGCCACGCAGGCGGTACCGGAGTCAATTCCTACGGCCGTCCGGAAGGACGAATCGTCTGAGGGTTCTCACTGGGCCGGCTTGATGCCAGCCACCGGCCGGGACTCCCGGATCACTGGGAGAGATACGGTGTCCTTGTCCGGCATCGTTGAGGGAAATCAGTTGGCCTTTGCCCACGAGGCAGCCGCAATCTATCAGCGGGCAGAGCAGCCTGACATCGTACCACTCGGGCAAATCCTCCGAACCTACCTCGTGGCACAGGTGGGTGATGAACTGCAAGTGGTGGATCAACATACGGCGCACGAGCGAGTGCTCTTCCAACGGCTTTGGCGAGGATGGCAGAGCCGGGATATCCCCTCGCAGCCGCTCTTGATTCCGGAGCCGATCGAACTCCCGGCTGCACAGAGTGCGCTGCTGCTCAAACGTCGCGACGATCTAGAGAAACTCGGTCTCCTGATTGAACCTTTTGGCGCAATGGCCGTGGCGATTCGAGGGGTGCCGGTCGGGCTGGGCAAAGTGGACGCGGGTGTGTTGGTGCAGGACCTGCTTGATGACCTGACAGAGTGGGACAGCACATCATCTTTGGAATTACGGGTTCACCCAGTCTTGGCGTCTTTGGCGTGCCATGGGGCCGTGCGCGCCGGGCGTGCCTTGGCGCTTCCTGAGATTCAGCAGTTGATCTACGATTGGGTGCAGGAAGGGTTGATCATGACCTGCCCGCATGGGCGTCGCACGGCGTTTCGTCTTTCGACCGAGGAACTCGCTAAACTGTTCGGCCGGGTTGGCTGGTCATGATGGCCATTCCAGCGAGAGCGACTTGTCGTCTCTCCGAGAAGCAAGTCTGTTTCAAGCCTGTTGTTGTGATAGTTGGCCCGACGGCTGTGGGGAAGAGCCGCATCGCGGTCGAGGTGGCCAAGGCTTTCGAGACCGAGGTGCTCACGGCAGATTCCCGTCAGGTCTATCGTGGGATGGATATTGGGACAGATAAGCCGATCCCCGAGGAGCGCCAGGGGGTTCCCCATCGACTGATCGATCTCGTCAGTCCTGGCGAGTCATTTAATGCGGGTGTGTATCGGCGGCAGGCACTGGATGAGATCGAGCGCCTTTATAAAGACCGTCGCCTTCCTCTGGTAGTGGGTGGCACAGGGCTTTACGTGAGGACCCTCCTTAAGGGCTTGTGTGGCGCACCACCGTCCGACCCAATTCTGAGGGAGGCCCTGCGGCAGGAAGCGAAAAACGAAGGACCCGATGGCCTTTATGCAAGACTCGTTGCTGTCGATCCAATGGGTGCGGCCCGATTGCATCCCCGCGATGAATCGAAGGTGATTCGTGCATTGGAGGTGTACCAGTTATCCGGTCGTCGGATGTCTGACTTTCAGCAGGAACATGGGTTTGCCGAGCGGCCGTTTTCTCCTTTGATCATCGGTTTGAACCGGGATCGCGATGCGCTGTATCGGCGTATCGAGGACCGTATCGATTGGCAACTGGCTCATGGTTTGGTAGAAGAAACGAAGCAGCTTCTAGCACAGGGGTGTGGATATGACAGTGGGGCCATGAAGGGCTTGGGGTATCGTCAGGTGGCAGAGCACCTGGCCGGTGAGTATGATGCTGCTGAAATGGTTCGCCGGTTCAAAAGGGACACGAGACAATATGCGAAACGACAGCTGACGTGGTTTCGAAAGGAACCGGGGATTCAATGGTTGACAATTGGGGAGTCGGAGTCGGCCCAGCACACGGCGTCCCTGGTGATCGGATCAATGGCTCAGTTTCTCGCTACACTTGAGGAGCAGGAATGACACGACAGGGAGACAGCGGACGTGCAGACATCGGCATCATCGGTGGCAGTGGGTTGTACGACATCGAGGGGCTTCGGAAGGTCACGGAACGCTCGGTCAAGACTCCTTTTGGAGCTCCCTCGGATAAGGTGATGCTCGGGGAGCTGGAAGGGGTTCGTATCGCATTTCTCTCTAGGCATGGGCGTGGGCATCGGGTCAATCCTTCGGAGATCAACTATCGCGCCAATATTTATGCGCTCAAGTTTCTCGGGGTTCGGCGGGTAATTTCCGTGAGCGCGGTGGGTAGTATGAAGGAGTCGATCAAGCCCGGGGACGTGGTGTTGCCTGATCAATTTATTGATCTCACTAAGCGGCGGGTGTCAACCTTCTTTGAGGGCGGGATTGTCGCCCATGTGGCATTTGGCGATCCGGTCTGCGCCTCGCTCGGTTCCGCACTGTTGGAAGCAGCCCGTATGGTCGGCGCCACGGTGCACCAGGGCGGCGTCTATCTTTGCATCGAAGGGCCGCAGTTTTCGACCAAAGGGGAGTCCAGGCTGTATCGTCAGTGGGGTGCGAGCGTGATCGGGATGACAAATCTTCCTGAGGCTAAACTTGCGCGGGAGGCAGAGCTCTGTTACTCCACGGTGGCCTTGGCGACAGATTACGATTGTTGGCATGAGACGGAAGAGGCCGTCACCGTCGAGGCGATCCTGACCACGCTTCGTCAGAATGTCGCGCTGGCTAAGGGACTGTTGCGGACGGTGTTGCCCTTGGTGGGCGAGGCCAAGGCCTGCAGCTGTCAGCGCGCGTTGCAGGATGCCATTATCACAGCCCCGGACCGGATGCCTGCCTCGCTCAGACGAAAACTGGCTTTGTTGATGAAGCGGGTTGTTCCGGTCAAGAAAGGGATTCGTTAAGTTATGGGGAAGTTGCTCGTCGTCGGTTCAGTCGCATTAGACACGGTGAAAACACCCTTCGGGGAAGTCAGTGAGGTCCTTGGAGGTTCGGCCACCTATTTTTCAACTGCGGCCAGCTATTTTACCAGCGTCGATCTCATCGCAGTTGTGGGAGAGGATTTCCCTCCACAACACCTGGCCTTCCTCAAGAGCCGTGGCATCGACGTGACGGGGTTGGAGCGGAGGTCCGGGGCGACATTTCGATGGAAAGGAGAGTACACGCATCAGTTGAACGAAGCGCACACGCTCGATACGAAACTCAACGTGTTTGAAACCTTTCGACCAAAGATTCCCGATGCCTATCGATCCCCGGATCTATTGTTTCTCGGCAATATCGATCCGGAGCTGCAATTGGATGTGTTGCAGAAGATTTCACGTCCGCCCTTGGTCGCGTGCGATACGATGAACTTTTGGATCAATGGCAAGCGAGATGCGTTGTGGCGGGTTTTGGAGCAAGTCGATATTCTGATCATTAACGACGGGGAGGCCCGGGCGCTCGGCGAAGATTCGAATCTGGTGAAGGTCGCACAAAAAGTCCTCGCGCGTGGGCCCAAGCATCTCATCATCAAGCGTGGGGAATATGGAGTGTTGATGTTCAATGAGAAGCAGGTGTTCGGAGCTCCGGCCTTTCCGCTTGAAGACGTGCGCGATCCAACCGGTGCGGGGGATACCTTCGCCGGCGGTTTCCTGGGCTACTTGACGGCGACCGGCAATCGTTCGGTCGAGGCCTTTAAACAAGCGATTATCTTCGGGAGCGTCATGGCATCATTTACTGTAGAAGCCTTTAGTCTTGACCGTTTGAGAATCCTAGATTACAAAGAGATTCAAGAGCGGTTTCGAGCCTTTAAGCAGTTGACTCATTTCGAGGACATTTCGTGACGCAAATTCGCTTTGCCTGTTCGATTGTTCGGCCATTCGCGTGTCCGTTGCTTGTGTTAGCCTTGTTCATCGGATGGTTACCCGGCTGTGCGACCTCGGAAGGCTCAGTCCAGAAATCAAAAGGATATTACCAGGAAGGCATCGCGAGTCTGGATCAAGATCAGCAGAAGGCGTTTGTGTCGTTCCAGAAGGCAGCGCAGCTCGACCCCAACAACAAAGAAGCGCGATATGGGCTCGGCCATATTCTGGCGCTGCAGGGTAAATTGCCTCAAGCCGAAGAAGAATTCAGAGCCGCGACGAAGCTCGATGACAGTTACTCGGAAGCATACACGTATCTGGGCCAGGTCTTGGAAAAACAGGGGCGATGGACAGAAGCGATAACCGCATTCCGTCAAGCACTGACCAATCCCTTGTATGGAACTCCGGACCTGGCCCGGTTCCATCTGGGCCGGGCGCTGGCTCACGAAGGTGATTATCAGGGTGCGATGGAAGCATTTGAGGACGCCTTAGTGGTCAATCCACCAAATATTCCACCGGCGTTGTTACAGTTGGAGCTGGGGCGTACGTATTACAAGCTGGGATTTGAACGACGCTCACGGGAAGCCCTGACCAAGGTGACGACTCTCGACAAGAGCGGCGAGTATGCCGCCGTCGCGAAGGAACTCCTGACAAGGATCAAGCCATAGAGAGACACCCATGGAATCGATCGGCGAATTTTTCAGACAGGTGCGAGAAACGAAGGGGCTCACCATCGACGAAGTCGCATCTAAGACGCGAATTCGAACTGATTTTGTGAAGGCCTTAGAAGATGGGAACTTCGCCAAGTTGCCCGATCAAGTGTTTGCGCGAGGCTTTGTCCGGTCCTATGCCCGGTCCCTTGGGCTTGATGAAGACGATGCGATCCACCGGTTCGCTCAATCGGCAGGCACGTACTACGACAAACAAGCCGAGCGAGAACGTTTGCGAGTCAGGCAGGCGGAAGAAGAACGGAAGCGACAAGTCAATCGAAAAGCTGTCGCAATCGCGATTGGTCTCGCAATTCTCACGCTCATCTTTCTGTTAAGCCGCGAACAGTCGTCGCTGCTCGTCCGGCGTTCGAGCATAGATCCCGCTCCTTCCGCATCCAAGCGAACCGCTCCACCGGCTCCAGAATCTCAGGATACGCCACCGAGCCAGCTGGCCGAAGAGATTCTTCCGACTCCCAAGACTAAGCCGAACGAGTCCCCGGTCTTGTCATCTGAGGTGAGTGCGGGGAATCGTGCTGAGTCAGTGACGAAGCCAGCATCTACAGCGCCGACTGCTCCGGTGCTAGGGGCTCCGAGCCCTTCGTCACCGGGGAGTGACGGGCCCCTGGGCGGGATTTCACTCGAGGGGTCAGAAGCAACAGAGGGGCAACTGGCGCTGGAGCTTGAAGCGATAGAGTTGAGTTGGGTCGTCGTTCAAATCGATGGTGGTAGCCCCCAAGAGGTCTTGCTCAGACCTGGAGAAAAGGCCGCATGGAAAGGTCAGGACCAGTTTATCTTGACGCTTGGTAATGCAGGGGGGGTCAAGGCCGAACTCAATGGTGTACCGCAAAAGCCCTTCGGCCCGAGTGGCAAAGTCGCACGCGATATCGTTATCAAGCGCTAATCTTTCGCCAGCATTGTCTCTCCAGTCACACAGCACAAGTTTCTCCGATACCTATCTTAGTCGCCCTCTCTTTACCCACATCCGAGCATACTCGGGTTTTGTGGGAGGTCGTCTTGTCTTTTCCCTCCTAACATCGCACAGGAATATGTTATATGAGGGATGGGGCGTGGCAGCAGGGACTGAGGCGCAATGGTGCCACCTTTTTAAGTTTTCTGATATTTATGGTAAGAGGGCACTCGTAAGTAGCTGGAATAATGTATCTCACTGTGTGTATGTTCTGGCACGAGCTTTGATTCTTTTCTGTCATAAGCTAAAGACAGCCGTCGCAAAGGGAAGGGAGTATGAGACCGGGAATGGTCGTGAATGTGAAATGGGGCTGTGAGGGCATACCGGAACGCGGCGGATTGCTTGACATGAGTGGAAAGCCATTGCTATATTCGCCCGCGTTTTATCGCTTTGATGTGGATCTTAGGAGCAGGGGCCAAAGGCCGAGTGCATGTGCGTGGTTAACCACAAAGGAGGAAGTCTGATGGGGTATTTTTCTAAGTTTCTGGGAATCAGCGCAGCGATCATGCTGCTGTCGGTTTCGGCGTACGCAGGCGAAGAGAAAGACCCACTTAAGGCCCGCGTTCCGGCGGATCAGATGGCTGACGCGAGGGCTATGAAGAATCCGGTTGCCGTGACACCGGAAACCATTGCCAAAGGAAAGGCGATATTCGAGGGGAAGGGCACCTGTTTCAATTGCCATGGTAAGGACGGGGATGGCATGGGTGAGGCTGGTAAGATTTTGAATCCGGCCCCCCGCAATTTTACGAACTGTAAGTTCCATAAAAAGCGGAAAGATGGTGAGCTTTTCTGGGTGATCAAGAATGGTAGCGCTGGCACAGGTATGGTGCCTTTGATCCCAGCCGCGGTCACCGAAGAAGAGGCCTGGATGGTCATCAACTATGAGCGGAGCTTCTGCAGAGATAAAGAGTAGTCTTGCCCTAGCTGCAGTTCAAGAGGGTGGAGGATCGTATCCTCCACCCTCTATTTTGTCTTCCTCGTCTTCGAACCGTGTGATGCGGGCTCATTCTCAGTTTTAGCAGCCGCTTAGTGCCCTTCAGCACCCTGGATCGCAGCAAGCTTGGTCAATATCAAGGCAGCAGAAGGATCAGTTGAGCGGATCGCCGGAACAGTGACCGGACGCTGCTCCTGATTCTGCTGGGTCTTGGAGGCCCATCGCACTTTCTGGCTGAGATAGGTCACTGTTTCGCCGAGCGTCACGTCGCCATCCCGGTTGGTATCGGCTTCGCCGCGCAGTGCCCGCAGCAGGTAGTATGTAAACAGGCCATGCCGGTGCAGGTTGTCCTCCAGCCCCTGCCCTAAGTCGCTGGTTCCTATGAGATGGATAATCGAACTTCCGGTAGGATTCCATTGGGGGAGGGAGGTCTTGGTTCGGTTATTCGGTCCCACAGGCGACACAATACCATCGAACAGAAACAGGGTGTGTTTGGCTTGTAAGCGAGACAGTGCTGTTTCCAGATGTTTGAGCGGGTACGATCGTGAGGCATCATACGGGGTTAGAAACACTTCTCCCGTTGATGAGACCGAAGCCAGGCCTGCGAAATAGACAATGACGATCGCGTCCCTATTCATGTGAGATGGGAGCCAATCCAATAGGGCTTCGTCGATATCCGAGCGCGTCGCTTTCCAGTCCTGCAGCAAACGGACGTTGGAGGCAGGCACTCCCCCCAGAGACTGAAAATAGTTCGAGACCATCTCGGCATCCAGGGGAGCGAACTTGCGGGCGACGGCTTGCTGGTCTCGATAGGACCCGATTCCAATTGAGATCAAGTAGGTGTGGGGCTGCCGAAACCCCTCTGTTACAGTCGGGACTATATCCACGTCCTCGGGTTTGAGGCCGGACGGTTGGATCGACAGAGGCAGGGTTTGAGTCGGCGGCTGACTACGGGTTCCTGAATCAGAGACCACCACGTGAATCTCTGCTTTCTGCTGTTGGATAGACTGCGGCAACGTCGCCACAAATTCGACTGAGCGGGACTGGCCTGGCTGTAGTCCTCCGATCACCACCGTGGTGGTCGGAAATTGGGCGAGTACCCAGTCGGTACCCTTCAAGGTCGCAGTGACACCCTGAAGCTCCTGTTCTCCTCCGTTCATAAGACCGATGCGCACGAGAAGGCGCTCGCCTCCCTCAAAGACCAAATTGCCGTTCTCGTCCAGCACAGTGGCCTTGAACGAGAGCGCCGATCGAGGGCTATCGGCCGCTGCTAACTGGATCCGCGCGACGCGCATGAATTGCGTTGAGAGGGCGATCCCAGCGTCATGCACAAACTCCCCCATATTGCCGTAATCGCATCGGCGGACACTCGGTTCTGAAATAAGTCGTTGGTGGTGTGTGACGGACAGGGTCTGCTGGCCAAGTTCCTTTCCCGCAGCATCCTTAAAGGTTAAGAGTGTTTCGATGGCTATGTCCGCAGGCACCCGGTCGTAGACACTATCGGTCCAGAGTTTGAGGCTCGAGCGTTGGAGCGTGAGCACAATTTCCGTGTCGGGCCGGCTCGGCGCGGCAATTCCGCCATCGATAGTCACGGCCGCAAAGGTTTGGGAAGCCGCGTCAATCAGGATCGATGCGAGCTCTTCTCCCGCGTGAAGTTCGCGCGGGCTATTGCACCCATCGATATATGGCATCTTGAGATTGGTGAAGGAGGGGTCGAATGTCAGCTTGATGGAGTTGGCCAGACGCGGGCCCATATCAGGTAAGGGGGTTCGCTGAAACATCGAAGTCACCTTCTCACACCCCCACAGGCCACTCATGGTAATGAGGAAACACAAGAGGAGGGCACCATGCACTGTGAGTCGTTGAGATGAGCCTGTTGTGTGTCGTTCGAAGAGCATGACCTAGCTCGCAGGATTCATGATGGTGTATTGTAAAACCTCGGAGTTGCGTCGTGAGACCTGTACGCCGAGACCAGGGGACTGGACCAACAAGAAAAGCGCCCGTCCCCAACAGGGTTGGGCTACGGGAATGCAACCCGGGACCGTACCGAAATGTCTGACTGAATGCAACTTGTCGCTGGGTGATGTGCGTGTGAGAGAGTCTTCAGTAGCTAGCCTGTCTGAGTAGGGGAACGGGTTCAGCCGAGGAGTTCACGCACAGGCAGATTCAGAAGGAGGGACATAATAAGGGCAAGGGGTGATGATCCCCATGCATCATCCGGGTGCGGGGCGGAAGGGCAAACGCGTCTTCCTATTGTGGAGGAAACTCGAGCTGGCCGGCTGCGGGCGGATGAAAGTTCCGTGCCTGTGACGGAGAAGCATAGTAGCCCTTGGTGCCATTTCGTCGTATGAGAGCCATTTCGCGTAACGTGGCGAGGACATCTCTGAAGACGCGAAATTTCGAGTTGGGCTGGTGGGACCAATTCACAGGAATCTCTGCGATGCGGTATCCGCGTTGTTGCGCCACATAGAGCAGTTCGAGGTCGAAGCCGTAGCCGTCGATTGAGGATACACCAAAAAGGTCTGCTGCCACACTTTGACGGAAGAGCTTGAATCCGCATTGGGTGTCGGTGATCCCTCGGAGGCTGCTCCGCCTCACAACGGAATTGAATAGGCTGGTCAAAATGGTTCGATACCAACGGGTTTGGACTGTATAACCTGGCAACTGGGAGGCGAGGGCGCGCGATCCGATGGCCACGTCGGCTCCTCTCACTACGGCCTGTTCAAGTCGGGCGAGTTCCTGAATAGGGGTGGCGCCGTCCGCATCGGCAAATAGTTGCATCCGCCCAACAGCGGCTTGCATCCCTCGTCGGACAGCCGCGCCTTTACCTCGGCGCCAGGGTGCCCTGAGCAGCTGAATCTCCGGGACTGATGAAGCCAGTGTCTCAACAACGGAGACTGTGGTATCGGTACTGCCGTCGTCGACCACGAGAACCTCGTAAGGCTGTCCTCGGTCTTGCATGTATGAGGTGATGCTTCGAAGATAGGGAAGAATGCGAGCAGCCTCGTTATAGGCTGGAAGGATGATTGAGTAGTGAATAGAGGCTGGAACGTTCTGGTATGGCATAGGAAACCAGTCTTGTTTTGATGAACGCGAGGCAGCAGCACCAGACCAGGCCCTAAGATAAACATACTAGCGAGTCACTGGCATGATTGCAAGGGGTATAGCTCTGCCGGGCTTGACAGATCCGTCAGGGGGGAGCGATCGTGCAAGGTACTATTGGAGAATCAAACGAAGCACAAGCCTGCTGGCCGGAGGTGGAAGAGGCGCCATCTGTTCAAGTGGCTCAGTCTTGTGCTCAGCCCGGTATTCTTGGTTTCTTGTGTCTCCGCCATTCCGCCTGCACGAATCGGCGAGTATGTTTCTTCAAAACATCGGGCCGGTGGTGGCGCTTTCACGACAATCAATTAGTCTGAACTTTCATCTTCATGGGTCGCGTCTGTCGCGCGCACAATCCGCGAGCGACGAGTTACTGAGGCCTCGTCACGAGCGCCAATATCCCCTTCGGGCCAGGTTTTCCAGAGGGCTGACGGGGGCTAGTTAGTCTTTGAAGCCCTCGCAACTGTAGTGTACAATGTACCGTTCAGCTCATGATGCCACGTCAGTTAACCCTGTGGAGGAATGCTGTTATGGTCACTCGGAGTAAGGGAGGGAATGTCCAAGGTTTTGCTGCAGGTCTCGGTCTGGTCATGAGTGTCTTTGCATGTACTGTCCTGCTGAGTGAACCCACAGCCATAGCCGCCGGGGTACCAGCCGGGCTGGCACAAGGATTTTCAGAGATTGTCAAACAGGTCACGCCCGCGGTGGTAAATATTGCGGTGACCGGTGGTGAGAAAAGCGGAGGACGAGGCCGGAAATCGCCGTTACCCCCAGGTCCTTTTGAGGGACCCCCGGGCGAAGAAGCGCCGGGGGGGGAACTCCCGACTCCCCCGCCGATGCCTCCGGGTGGAGGGCATGGGCGCCCTGATCAAAGCGCTGGATCCGGTGTCATTTTTGACCCGAACGGATTTATCGTGACCAATAACCACGTAGTTGAAGGTGCCACGCAGATTACTATCACACTCAGCGATCGACGCGAATTCAGCGCGAAAGTGGTGGGGACTGATCCGAAGACGGACTTGGCCGTGGTCAAGATCGAAGCGAAGAACCTTCCTGCCTTAAAGTGGGCAGAGTATGAGAAATTACAGGTGGGCGATCTTGTGTTGGCAGTCGGCAGTCCTTTCGGACTGAGTTCGACTGTAACATTGGGCATCATCAGTGCGTTGGGGCGAGGCAATGTCGGCATTGCCGACTATGAAGATTTCATCCAGACCGATGCAGCAATTAATCCGGGCAATTCCGGCGGGGCCCTGGTCAATTTGAGCGGCGAACTCATCGGGATCAATACGGCAATTTTCTCAAGGACCGGAGGTTCGGAGGGGATAGGATTCGCAATTCCAAGCAGTATCGCATTGGACATCGTTGAGAGCCTGCAGAAAACCGGCAAGGTCGTGCGCGGCTGGATGGGTGTCGCGATTCAAGAGATTACGCCGGCCTTGGCAAAATCTTTCAAGCTTCCGGAACATCGCAAGGGTGTGCTCATCAGCGATGTGAATGAGAACGGCCCTTCCCATTCCGCGGGTATTAAGCGCGGCGATGTGGTGATTGCGTTCAACGGGAAAGAAGTTCTCAACGTGAGTCAGTTGCGGAACCTCGTCGCACGTACGATGGTCGGCAAGGACGCACAGGTAAAGGTGTTGCGAGACGGTAAGGAACAGACTATCGCCGTGAAGGTGGCGGAGCGGCCGACGGATGAAATGTTGGCGAAAAGGGAGCCATCGCCTCCGAAGGAGCCGGTCGAAACCGTGAAGTTGCCTGATAATGTCTTGGCGTCCCTTCGTGTGCAGGGGTTGGATGCAGCCACGATGAGTCAATTGAATATCCCGGCGAAAATGACGGGTGTGGTTGTGACGTCGGTTGAGAGCGGCGGTCCTGCGGAAGCAGCGGGTGTGCAGCGCGGCGACGTGATTCAGGAAGTGAACCACCAAGTTGTGGCCAAGCTCGAGGATTACCAAAAAGCTTCGAGTGCGCTAAAAAAAGACGAGATGGCCGTCCTGCTCCTGAGCCGGCAGGGGAATAGTCTATTCGTTGCGGTCAATCCCCAGTAATACGTATGACGCTGGCCACGACCCCCCCACGAGTTAACGGGGCGAGTCGTGCGTCAATGCGCGATGGTTGGGCGGGCGGTCGGAGCAAAGGTGCCGACTGCCATTCCACGACCCTTTCGGCGCAGGCTACTAGTCGGCCGCGCACTTGCAGGGGGATCGAG
>JACAFD010000016.1 GCA_013388555.1 Nitrospirota bacterium
GAGGGGATTCTCTCCGGCGTGGTGATTTATGGGCCGCAATCACGGCCGACATTTGCTGAAAATGAAGTCTGTCGCAACCGCGAATCTGGGATTTTCGTGTTTGCCGGGGCACAGCCAAGAATTGCCGATAATGTCTGTTGCAATAACCACCATTTCGGTATTGCGGTGCGAGATCCTGGTAGCCATCCGGAGCTTGTCAGAAACCAGTGCCGAGAGAATATGTTGAGCGGGATTCTCCTCTTTCATCACGCGGAAGGGCTCCTCGTCGACAATACCTGTTGCGAGAATCAGCACTGGGGGATGGTGATGACTCCTGACTGCCACCCTACTCCCGGTCGTGAGGCGCTCGATACCTCAAACATTCTTGCTCCCAATCCACGGGGGACCTTGGTCGTGACGGATCAGCCCTTAAGTGATATTGGACGGTGAGGCTCAGAGACCTGGTGAAGGTGGAAAGCACTGCCCCCTAGCTGTTTCGCTCGATACATAGCTGTGTCGGCATGCTTCAGTAATTCGTCGACCGGATGATCGTCGTGAGGGTAAATCGTAATTCCAATGCTGATGCCGATGGATATGTGCTCTCCTTTTAATTCATAAGGTGTGGCAATGGATTCCGTGATCCGCTTTGCTACCATGAGAATATTCTCCTCGGAAGTGACTCCTTCGAGAATAATCGTGAACTCGTCTCCGCCCATCCGGGCCACGGTATCGACTTCCCGTACACAGGCCTTGAGTCGTTCTGATGCGGTTTTGAGTAATTCGTCGCCCATATCGTGACCGAAGGTATCATTCACAGCTTTGAATCGGTCCAGATCGAGCAGCATGAGACCAATCGGTTGCTGCATACGCTTGCTTCGCGCCATGGCCTGAACTAGCCGATCACGAAAGAGGCTACGGTTTACTAGACCGGTCAAGTGATCATACTGTGCCAGGAAGGTCAGATGTTCTTCTGCGCGTTTACGCTCGATAGCGTAGCGGACTGCACGAGCCAATAGCTCGGGATGACCCTGGCCTTTCACGAGGTAATCCTGTGCTCCCTGTTGGACGGCTTGCAGAGCCAGGCTTTGGTCGTTTACGCCGCTCAAGACGACGACGGGGATCGTCGGACTGGTGGCATGGACCTGTCTAACTGTCGCGAGCCCGAACCCATCGGGGAGTGACAGGTCCAAAAGCACGGCATCGAATCGCACGCGGCTCAGAAGTGTGAGCCCTTCTGCCAATGTTTTCGTACGGGTGATCTTGAACTCCTCGATGCTCCACTCAGTGAGAAGATCCTGCGTGAGCTGAGAGTCGACGTCATTGTCTTCGATGAGGAGCGCGTTGATCATCTGATACCTTCAGTATCTGGTGAATCCTTGAATCGGATCCTGGTGCCTAGACCTGGACTGCTTGTCTGTGACGAAGTTGGTCACTATGAGGGATTGATTATAGCTAGGAGACGGAAGAGGATAAACAAAATGCGAAAATACGGCCAGGGAGAGGTGGAAACTCGACGGGAGTTTCATGCCAAGGGTACGGATGACGGCAACTATCCTTGAGGCAACAAGGGCGGAACATTCGGATAGATTCCATGAGGGAGACGTTCGGGGCCGATTACCCCTTCGCAGGCATACCCAGGCTCGAAAGGCCAGAGGAGGGATCGGCCTTGCCAGGAACCTTTCACCTGGACTCTGCCTATCGGGACTCCCAGTCGAGCTGCTTCCTCGTGCATCGTAGAGAAGCAGCCTTCATAGGTAGATGCGCGGCGACCAAGCAGGATCGGCTGGCCTGTCTGGCTATGGAAAACAGTGTAGGGCTCAGCGCAACCTGCCAGGAGCAGTATCATGATGAGAATTAGACCCCTCGTCATGACCCTGTACCCTCAGCAGTTGGAATGAATCTTTTCAAGAATGCTTCCCTTCCCACTCATTAGATCAAGGTGACTGCAACTGTTGGGCATCATGTTTGACGATCTGACCCAAGCGCACTTGGTCTCCATCCGGCATTTGAATAAATTCTACACCGAACCGTCGTTCCTCACACCAGCGTACTTTGGCTAATCCGACTCGGAGCGGAGAGGCGCTATCAGGCATGAGCAGTCTCATCTCAAGGTAGGAGCCTGGTTGTACTCGTTTCCGGCTCTGGATGGCGCAGCCAGGGATAGATACGTTGAACACGGTTCCCTCCCCCACATAGGTTTCACCAGCAAACATCACGGGGAAGTCTGTGTGGAGACGCTCGCTGGACCTAAGCTTCACCATGGTGGACTGCTCTTTCCTGGTCAGACGCTTCGGAAATGAGAGCGTACCACAACCTGATCCCGGCACGCGAGAGGCCCCCTCGTTTGCGGGGCTTGGCGCAAGAGACACTCGGAGACCCCCCCCGCCTCATTCGGCGAACCGTTCACCCGTATCCCCCTATCAAAATGGGAAGAATGTCAGGTCGTAAGCAATTGGAAATATGGCTATATGGTCATTTTGTCTTCACTGCCTGTCGGCATAGAGCCTGCGCTCACCGCATCGCACCTTCGCTTCAAGAAAGATGGTTAGGCCATGGGGTCGTGATGACCGCTCCGTCCGGGCACATAGGCCAACCGTATTGATCGATCGCCCGTAGCCTGTCAGAAGGATTGACGAGGGAGGAGGGCTCGACACAGCGCTGACACAGCATCGATGTTCCTTGGCCCTAGATTCTGACTTCGAGATCGGAGGCTTTCGCATGGAGCGGAACGCCGGCGCGTCGCTTATCGAGAAGTTTCGAGAATGGCGATGAGTGCGCGGTAGGTCAGCTCACGAATTCTTGCCTTCGACGATGGTTGGTCACTGCTGTTTATTTCCAACCACACGCGTTCCGCCACCTGGATGCGGGCGTCGTTACACAGCCCCCACATCTGATGGAGAAACCCCTCCGGTAATCCGACTTCCATCCCTTCGGACTCGATACGATCGTCCAGTATGGCCAACAAATCGGTCAGTGCCTGATCTGGCCGATAGGGTGTAGCAGAAAAACCGAAAGAAGTATGGGCCGCCGTCTCTTGCTCCGCCTGCACGACCAAATCCCGCATGTACTCTTTGAGCAAGCCCGTCACATGACCAGACAATGCCATACCGTTCTCCTCGTCCCTATTATGCGGATGTGCTGGAGGGGGAGCAAGGCCGCAGCGAGCGAAGCAGGTTGAGGTTGAGGTTCAGGTTGAGTGAAGATTCGAGGTGCCGTTGATTGACCAGTCAATCAACGGTTCTCTATGATGCCGATTCAAACGGCAGGGGACTGGCTCTGCCGTCGCGGTGTGGCCTGTCTCGGTGCCCTTCCATGATGATTCTGGGCAAAGGCTGATGATGACCGAACGATTTGAGGTGGCGTTGAATATGCCGGCCGGCCGGCTGACGACGGTCATCGATGTACCGACAGGATTCATTCCCATCAATGCGATTGTCCCGGTCACGCGTCGTCTTGGAGAAGAAGCCGCGGAGTTGGAAGTTCAACATGCCATCGAAGCTGGCCTGGCAATTTCCTGCCGGAAGGGTTGCGCTGCCTGTTGTCGCATGCTAGTTCCGCTTTCCGTGCCGGAAGCGTTCGCACTGCGCGAGTGTGTGGAACAGCTGCCGGCGGATCGACGGACTCTCCTACTTAATCGCCTCAGCGAAACGAAAGATCGCCTGAAGCACGAGGGGCTGTGGGAGCGGCTCACCGACGTAGCAGAGGCTTCTAGTCCGGTGCCGGATGAAGAACTCGACCCGATCAATCGAGCCTACTATGCCTTGAGAATTCCCTGTCCCTATTTGGATAACGAACTCTGTTCGATTTATGAGATACGACCGGCTGCTTGCCGGGAACTCCTCGTGACCTCGCCGGCTGAACTCTGCCAGGATCTGGTCCAGAATCCGGTCATACCCCTGCCGGTTTCGATGCGAGTCAGTTCCGTTATGGCACTGGTGTGGGGAACGTTGACCAGCTCTCCTCCTCGGCTCATTCCGCTCCCGATGGCCTTGGAATGGGCCGAGCGGCACGAAGAGGAAGCCCGGATGACGTGGCCTGGCTCGTCACTCTTGGACCAGGTCCTCGACAAGATGTGGCGGTTTCTGAGCCAGGAGTTTACGAACAGGGGCTGGACAGTCGGCAAGGAGCCAGAGAAGGAGAAGCTATGAAGAGTCCCGTCATCGTCTGTTTAGATTTGGAAGGAGTGTTGGTTCCTGAGATCTGGATTAACGTCGCGCGTAAGACCGGCATAGACGAATTGAAGATAACCACCCGTGAAATGCCGGATTACGATGCCTTGATGTCACGACGGCTGGCCATTCTGGATCAGCACAAGCTTACCATTCACGATATCCAGGGCGTCATCGATCAGATGGGCCCACTGGAAGGCGCCGTCGACTTTGTCAATTGGCTCCGCGAGCAATGTCAGGTGATCATCTTGTCCGATACGTTCTATCAGTTCGCGCAGCCGCTGATGCGCCAGCTGGGTTTCCCGACGCTCTTCTGCAACCAGCTGGAGATCGATGGAGCAGGCCGCATCGTCAATTTTCACATGCGGATGCCGAATCAAAAGAAACATTCGGTGGCGTCGTTCAAATCGCTCAATTTTCATGTCTTAGCTGCTGGTGATGCCTACAACGATACTGCCATGCTAGGAGAGGCCCACGCCGGGTTCTTCTTCTGTCCTCCGGATCACCTTCCAAAGGAGTTCCCGCAATTTCCGGTGACAAAGACATATGGGGAGCTGCAAGCCCGTTTCGCAGAGGCAGGGAATTTCAAATAGCTGTCAGCTAGAGCGGAAGGCTATTTATCTCCATTCACCACTTCCAGCACGCGCCGGCCATACCGTTCAACCTTCAGATCGCCGATGCCGGGAATCTCCATCAGGGCTGCAGACGTCACGGGCCTAAAGCTGGCAATAGCCTTCAACGTCTTGTCGTGAAAAATGACGAATGATGCAACGCCCTCTTCCTCGGCTAGCTCTGTGCGGAGCTGCCGCAGGCGTTCAAAGAGTTGCTGGTCCGCCGGCGATACTTGCCGGGTAGTGAGAGACGCGGCTTTCTCGCGGGGCGGTTGCTTTGCCGGTGGATCACCGCGATGTTCCACTGCGTGCATGAACATCGCGGCATCGATCCCTTTCTGGACCTCCTGCCCTTTGCCGGTCACATTGAGAGTGGGATACTCCGTGCCTTCGACGCGAAGGTATCCTGAGTCGATGAGACCCTTTACCAGAGCAGTCATAGACAGCTTCGTTCGCGCGCGACCGATTCCGTATGTCGGACAGTCTTCTGCACCGTAGGCCAGCAATGCTTTCGAACGGCTTCCACGGAGAATCTCGACGACTCGGCTCACGCCGAACCGCCCCATGCACCAGGACACGGTCGTCAAGATAGCCTGCGCCGCAGCAACGTCATCGTGGAGGATCTCTCTGCTTGGCTGCTTGACCGGAGCAGCGCAGCGATCGCAGAGGCCGCAGGGGCCTAAGGCCAGCTCGCCTTCATCGCTGAAGTACTCAAGAATTGCGAGCTGCCGACAGGTCGATACAGACACATATCCCAGCATTTCTTGAAGCAGCGTCTTCATCCGTTCCGCACGGTCTGCGCCTTCGGAATCTTTTGATGCCTGCTGAATGAAGTATTCCTGCGTGGCCAGGTCCCGCTCATGAAACAGCAACACACAGGAGGCGTGCCGCCCGTCACGCCCGGCACGCCCGACCTCCTGGTAATAGGCCTCTACACTCCCCGGAATATCGAAATGGACGACCAGGCGAACATCTGACTTGTCGATGCCCATACCGAAAGCATTTGTCGCGGCCAAAATCCTCACAGTTCCACGACGAAATTCGTCATGCACGAGCCGCCGTTCATCATCCGAGAGGCCGGCATGGTAATAGCCGACCGACTGGTGGAACTGCGCCAGCTTTTCTGCCACCTCTTCTACCGCCCGGCGCGTAGCGCAATAGATCAGGATTGTGCCTTTCTCCGTATCGCGAACCAGATGCTCCAACGTCGCCAGTTTTTCCTGGCGTGAGTGGCAGAGACGGACAGACAAGGCAAGATTGGCCCGTCGGAAGCCGGTAACCAACCGGAACGGATCGCGGAGCGACAACCGTTTGCACAGATCCGTTTGAACGCGAGTGGTGGCCGTGGCAGTCAGGGCCAGACAGGGAGGATTGGTCAATTCCTGGCGGAGGCGACCGATCTTGAGATAGTCAGGCCTGAAATCGTGGCCCCACTGGGAAATGCAATGCGCTTCGTCGACTACCAGCAGCGAGACCCAGAGGGAGCGCAAGAGCTGGAGAAACCCCTCGTGCTGCATCCGTTCCGGCGCCAGATAGAGCAACTGAAGCCGCTGCTGACTCAGATCCTGCATTACACGGCTCTTTTCAAACCCACTCAGGCCTGAGTGAAACGCCGCCGCCGCAATTTTCCGCTGCCTCATGGCGGCCACCTGATCCTGCATCAAGGCGATGAGGGGAGAGATGACCAGGGTCAATCCGGGTAACAGTGTCGCCGGCAATTGATAACAGAGCGATTTCCCTAGCCCGGTCGGCATGACTGCCATCGCATCGCGCCCGGCTAGCACCGCGCGAATGACCTCTTCCTGGCCGGGCCGGAACTTCGCAAAGCCGAACTGTTCGCTGAGCTGTCGAGTGAGATCATCCATGGTGAGAACGTATCGATGATGGATGGTTGGGGAACATGGGCGCGAGAGGAGTATAGAGGACCGACTCACGGCGGGCAAGACCGCGTGCGAGAATGGGATTTGAGCTAGAATTTTGAACGAGAGATAGGCGATGGGCCTGGCTGACTCTACGCAGGATACTCAAAAAGCCCGTTCAGCAAGGCCGCAGCGAGCGAAGAGGCGAGGCGTACGTTTCGGTACGTTGAGTCTCTGAGCGAAGTGAGAACGCCGCTGGGCGGGCTTTTTGAGCATCCTGCCTAGAAGTTCACCCAGAGCTGGGCATAAGCCCAATCCTGATCAGTGCTGGTGCCCAGGTTCTGCTCGATATAGTCGCCGGCGAAGAGGTGTCCATAGCCGGCCTGGAAGGATAACTTGCCTTCCATGAAGAAGCGCGTCCAAATGATATCCAATTCGTTGCCTATGTGCCTCGTGGTGTTGTTCGTCTTCGAATAGACATAGACAGTCTGTGTGGCGCGGTACCAGTTGTCCTTCGTATTGGCCAGGTTCAAACTGGTGGCCCAGATTTCAATGTGGTCGTTCTTGGTCGGGCGAAACTGCAAGTTAATCGAGGGTTTCATCATGTTCTTCCACCCCATGGTATCCATGTAACCCATGTGGATATGGTTGGTCCCCCACAAGTTCTCAAAGGTGTTGGCAGTCTTACAATCTGTGTCGCCACCGATCGTGCAGTTTGCCCTGCCATCACCGGAGGCATAGTCGAAGTTGAACGCCAACCGAGGCTTCCAATCCCACTCGTAATGTGTGTAGCCGATCCAGTTTCTAGTCGCCCAGGCATTGATGTGGAGATACTTTTGGTTTCCATAACCTGCCTGAGGCCCACCGTTGTCGCCCATTTGGCCGAACTGGTAGATCGTCTCGTTCCATGCGTCAAAGTTGCCTTTGCGCATCTCGATCCGGCCTCCGACCATGTGGCGAGTCTGATTCGAATGTTTCGGTGTACCGAGACCCTGGTTCCGGTTGTCTCCCGAGTTGTACCGGTTGGAATAAAGGATGTAGTAGGGCTCGATCACGAATCCCGGCACCGACTTGATTTGGTTGTAGAAGAGAAACACGTCGGAATCGATGTTCGCGCTGCCGTTATTCAATGTGGGGTTGCTGCTACCACTGACAGGAAGGTTCGTATGGAGAGCGCCGAGCGGCTCTCCTTGCCCCACATCGGACTCAGAAGTGCGGAACCAACCGGCGTAGCTATCCCATGCCTTGGTGCTGTATTGCAACATGATCCCGTCAAAGGAAAATCCTGTGTTGGACCAGTCGAAGGCGCCGAATATAGAGTGGTTGCCGAACACCACATACTGCCGGCCAGCCTTCACGCTCAGGTTTTGGATCCCCGCGTTTCGGATCAACATATAGCCGGCTCGGACGCCCAAGACGCCGCCGTTCCCGAAACAAGTCGAGTTCGAGCAGTTCTGGCCGTTTTGGGTCCTCTGATTGTCTTGGACCGGGGTACCCTGTTGCCCGTTGGCGCCCCACACGGATGCGTATTGGAGTTCCAAGTAGAAATTCACGTCCGGTGAGAGGTCATAGCCGAAACCCAAGCGCGCCTTCTGCAAGACGTAGCTGTCGTTTGCCTTACCAGGAGTACCGCTCGCAGAGGTTTGGCCGTTGAACGAATTGCAGGCCCCAAAAGTATTGCCAGCCATGGCGCTGCCAAAGCACGTATTGTTCCGCATTTCATACCGCACGCGAAGGTCGGCGCGCATCCAGAATTTGCTGATGTCGAAGTTTTTACCGATCGTCGGATCGTAGAGTTCGTAAGCCTCTTTGTCCGGAATCGCTCGAGCAACGACAGCAGTATGGGTGATTTTTTCTCCCTCCGGCAATTCAAATGCAGCCTGTGCCGGGGGCGCCAGGAATGATACCCCAACTGCCACCAGAGCCGCATAAAAACATGCGGACAGACTGGCCCATCGAGTTTGTCCGATGATGCGCATGAGGGTCTTCATTCGTCGTCTATTGACCTGCCCCCGGACCGGTTCGACTAATTGTCTGGCCTTTAGGAGTTTGCCGACGCTGCGGGGGGGGGGAGTTCCTTGGCCACCTTGTAGATAGCGCAATCCTTCATGCGGATGACATAAAAGACGACTGCGGCGGGGGTCGTATGTTGCGGCTTCACGCCGGTTCTAACGCAAGATGTTCAGCCTCACAGGCCGATAGAGTAATTTATGCTTCTACAGCACGTGGAATCGATGGGGAGATTTTTTGTGGCGCCAATATAATTATGTGTGGGAGAGATTGCAACTGGGAAGTGAAGGGGCGGGAGTAAGCGAACTATAATCCTGCAAAGTATCTCCAGGGAGGGTGTTATCGGTTCCTGATACGTGCCTACGCAGCCTGTTCGGGTGCCAGACCTTTAGGCCTGATTAGCTGATCCCTTTGAATCGGCCTGTTGCTCTGCCGGCTTCGTAGCGGCATTGATCTGCTCTTCAGCATCTTTTATCGAAGCCTGAAAGTCCTGCTCGACCATCTTCACTTCCTGCTGGATCATGTTGAGCTCAGGCTCTACCGATTTCCGCAGGTCTTCTGCCGTGTCCTTGACCCCCTTGACCGCTTTTCCGACCTGGCGAACGACTTCAGGCAGCTGCTTGGGGCCGAACAGCAAAAAAGCGATCACCAGAATAATAAGAATTTCGCCGGCGCCCAATCCAAACATGGCTCGTCATACGTAAAACATCTGGCAGCCCGCGAAAAGCACAAAAGGAAGCGGCTGATTCCTCTTGGCGCTTCACGCCTGACGCCTCACGCTTCACGTCTCCTTACCCGTGCTTGACCTGCTTCCCTGATTGAACCGGCGCCGATGCCGGCGGGGCTGCCTGCGATTGTGCAATTTGCGAGGATGGCGTTTCAGGCGTATCGGACGGAGGAGGCGTCACGTTGATAGCATCTTCCTCGTTGACGCTCTTCTTGAATCCTTTAATGGCCTTTCCGAGCCCCTCGCCCAACTGCGGAATCTTGCCCGCGCCGAAAATGATCAAGACAATGACCAGGATCAGCGTCAATTCCATCCATCCAAACGATCCAAACATCAATCACTCACTTTCTCTTCTTATCCCACCCAAACCTGCATAGCTGACGGCCTTGAATCACATGAACTGGTGGGGCCTTCCTCATACGAGGAGAAGAACATAAAGGCTATAGGAGAACAAGAATTGAGTCAAGCGTAAACTCGCACCCTAATCGTGGCGCGGCGCCTTCGGACGACCTCACGGCACGACAAAGGGCTCCGACGGACAAGGGTCATTGTTGTGGTTAGGTGGCGATGGACCAGACGGAAGAGTCGTTCGCCTTGACTACGTCAGCCTGCTGCAGGCGCAGCCTTGAGCGGCAGGGGCGTCCAGGTTGCGCCTGCGTCCGTCGAGCGGTAGAGGCCGCTCCCATTTGTTCCGGCATAGAGGATGCGTGAATCGCGCTGGCTCATCGCCAGGGTGCGGATGTTTAGCGAGCCCAGTCCACTGTTCATGGCAGTCCAGGTTTGTCCGCTGTCGAGGCTTTTCCAGACTCCTCCAGGCCCTCCGATATAGAGGGTCTGAGACTGGGCTGGGTCGAGGAGGATACTGCTCACGAATAGATCGGGGAGCGATTGCCCGATGCGCTCCCATTGTTCTCCGCGCGTCGCGGTGCGGAAGAGGCCCTTGGTGGTTCCAGCATAGACGATGTCAGGATTGACCACGTCGAAGACAATGACATTCACTCCCAGTGACATCCCTCCCATCAGCTCCTGTTCGGGAATCAGCCCGTTGTTGATTTTCTTCCATCCCTTGCCCGCGCTGTCGGATCGATAGACCCCTCCCGTGGTCCCCGCATAGAGAACACGAGGATCGCGGGGATGAATAGCAATGGAGACCACGATGTGGACTTCCTTCATCCCGGTCATGCGTTCTTCCCATTCACGCCCACCGTCTTTGGTATAAAAGGCACCGACGGTCGTGGCGGCGTAGATTTGATCGTGGTCGGTTGGATGAAAGACAAATTGATTGATAAAGGAGACGTGTTCTTTGAGCCCGACATTGTGGGGCAGCCAATGTTGCCCGCCATCCGGACTCTTGTAGACGGCATCGGCCATCGTCCCGGCATAGATTGTGGCCGGAAACTCAGGGTCGATCGCGAGCGTCGTCCCTCGTCTGGCGGTGAAACTTGGAAACCGTTCCCATAAGTGACCCCCGTCGCGCGACTTATAGACGGCATCGTTCGTGGCGACATAGAGAATCTCCGCGATCGTCGGGTGCAGAGCGATGGAGACGATTGCTTCACTCTCCTTCTGGCAGCCGAAGCAGAAGAGCAGGAGTGCAAGAGAGGCCAACGTGGCAGCAGTACGGATCAGCATGGCAGTCGAGGACCTAATCACAGGGGTTGAGGCGGAGTCAAGGAGAAGGGGGGGAGCGGCCACGTGCCCTTCTTGCTCGCAGAACGCGC
>JACAFD010000017.1 GCA_013388555.1 Nitrospirota bacterium
CCCTGTGCCTGGTCGTCGGCTGTAGCCCGATCCCGAGAAAATATCTGCGCGACGCGGAGCCCGGTGTCACTCTCACATCGCTTCAGAATACTTCCAATTATTACCAGGACAAGCTCGTAATTCTGGGTGGCACGATCGTAGAGGAGGAGTTGCGGGACGGACGGTTATGGTTGCACGTGGTGAATCGTCCGCTCGATCGGGATTACCGGCCACAGCTCCCGCCCAGCCCGAATGACCCTGAAGGCGGGTCCTATTGGGTCGTGGTCGGGAACCGGATGAATTTTCCCGATTCGCACCTTTATTGGGGAGACATGATCGTCGTCGGACGGGTCGCCGTTTTGGCACCGGGGAAAGAGCCGGTTCTAAAGATGGTCTATGTGCGCGGCAGGGGTTCTCAGCCTACCCATGATGGAACATGGGAAGATATCGTCGACGCAAACTATCTCCTCTCCACGCCGGCGGGAGTCATCGACGATATGGGCCGCCGATAGCGCTTCTGGTTTCCGATTGTTCGCGAGCAATCTCCACAAGATGGCTTTAGCAGCCAGGTGTGTAGCTCATATGCCCTGCACACTTCTCTGATCGATTCCGGTTGGTCTCGACCCATTTTGACCCTGCCGTGTACATTTGGTGGACACTGCCGTGGAGGGCAGGAGTGCGCAGGTCAGCGGGAGACCGACCTGTGGAGAAACCGGATTCACCCGCGAAGACATAGCCGGATGGGCGGCAAGCAAGCAGCTCACAGGACCAGACCCCTGCGTCTATGACAAATAGAAGCCTGGATAAAGGAGCCGGATGACCGGAAGAGAGTATGCCATAGGAAACGGGAGAAGCGCTGATGGGTAGATCCTCGTCCGCCATCCGAAGTTCGGTCGGCACGAGCGGCCCGAAGTTACTGATCACGCCAAAAGCCTGGTCTCCGGCCAGAGTCTTACTCACACGTTTGTTGGTCGTCATCCTGCTCTTTTGCTTGCTGTTCAGCCTCCTCTGGGCGGATCGAGACGGGTTACGCGATCAGAGCGACGGCGAGATTTCTTTCACCGATATCGTGTACTTCACCATGATCACCGTGTCCACGGTCGGCTACGGAGATATCGTGCCCGTGTCCACGCGCGCCAGACTCCTGGACGCTCTGGTCATTACGCCGATTCGTCTGGGAATCTGGATTCTCTTCCTGGGCACGGCCTATCAGCTGATCATTCGACAATATTGGGAGGGGTATCGCATGGCAAAGCTTCAGGAGACTTTAAGCCGCCATATCATTATCTGTGGCTTCGGCCATACCGGTATGTCCGCGGCGAAAGAACTGATGGCTCGGGGTGTGAAAGCGGAGCAGATCGTGGTGATCGACACCCTCGAAGAGCGGGTCCGGCTAGCCGGGTCTTTAGGGATCGCCGCATTTCAAGCCGATGCATCGCAGGAAGCGGTCTTAGGCGATGCGGTCATCGACAAAGCCAAGGCCGTCATCATTGCGGCCGGCCGCGACGACTCGAGCGCGCTGACGCTCCTGACCGCCCGCCATTTGAATCCGACGGTACGCATCATCGTAAGCGCGAAAGAGGAAGAGAAAGTGAAACTCTTCAAGCAGGGCGGCGCCGACGCCATCGTCTCCCCCGCCACATTCGGCGGTTACATCATTGCTGCCGCCGTCGACAATGGCCATATGGTGCAGTATCTCGACGATCTCCTCACGGCAGGAGGACAAGTCAGTTTGCTCGAACGCAAGGTCCGCCCCGATGAAATCGGGAAAACTCCGGCGGATCTCAAACCCGATGTCCTCCTCCGACTCTACCGGGGCGGCATCATGCTATCACTCCTGGAGTTGGAACAGGCCGGGCGGCTCCAGGCCGGCGACATCCTGGTGTTGTTAACTAGCGGGCAGAACGGATCGGCCTAAGCGCTCCATCCCAGAATGTAACCTGTCTTGCTAGGCGTCCTCATTCTACGTGCCTCGTGCGACTGTTGTTCCGCCGGATTCCATCAACCTTGAGAGCAGCCGGCTTCACACAGGAAATGGAATGGTGTCATCACGAAGGTCGTTGAGTTACCCTTACTCTTCTTTCTACTTATAATTTCATCTGAGGGCTTATGCAACTGCTCTTCATGAGCTTGATTTCGGTGGATTGTCAGGTGCTAGTGGCTCGAACTCTAACGAAATACGTGGCTAGTTTGAATGATCATGAGTGGCCACATTGGCTGCAGTATTCAATTTGTCCTTCTGATCTCCGCCGTGATATATATGGTCCACCCTCCTAACAGCGCTGTTGTATCCTGCCTCGCATCCTTGGTAGTTTGCAACGCATTTACGGTGGGCATGTGGTGGACACTTTCACGATGCGTTGGGCAACTTCAAGTTGATTTCATCAGTACAATCAATCATGTGGCGGTGTAGCTCAGTTGGTAGAGCAGCGGACTCATAAGCCGCGGGTCCCCCGTTCAATCCGGGGCACCGCCACCAAACATACCGCACGCCGGATACCTACCCTCTTTCCATCATGGCGTCGCCTTAATACGCCGACGAACGAACTCATCCGGCGTTCTCTACCCGCAGCACCCGCTTGTGAATACTTGCCGCTGCTGAAAGTCACTCCGGCAGCGCTCACACAGTTCGACGGTTGAATGGGTCATCCCATCGACACAGCTGATTCGCCACTGGACCACCGTTCCACACTCGGAACAGGCGCCGCTGGGAGGCATCTCCGTCCTACGCTCTTGAATCGACATGGGTCACCATCTTTGTGTTCGGACGAGCACATCGATTGCAAACGGCTGACATGAACTCCTGCCCTCCTTTGAAACTCACCAGATTCCGCCACAACCGAATCGGGAACGGCTCCGACTTGGCCCGATCCAAATCCCATTGCATCCTGCGCAACTGTCCATTCAAGGAATCTACCGCTTGCTCCAAATCAACGAGCCGCTCTCTCCTGTATGATCTTCCTGTCGTGAACATCCTATCCTCCCTTCTGTAACAGGATGCTGAAAAAGTCCGCCAGCCGCGTTCTCGCATCGTTCAGACCCTCAACGTACCCCGAGGGTACGCCTCGGCCCTTCACTCGCTGCGGCCTTGCTGAACGGCCTTTTTGAGCATCCTGTAAAAATGTTCTCCTCTCGTGCCACACGTGCGGTCCATCGAAGTTCTCGTGTATCACAATATTGTTTTTCTGCAACCTGCCAATTACACCGTACAATGCCGAATCACGCCGATGAGAACGCCTTCGATATGGAATGTATCTGAAGGTCTCACGACAATTGCTTGCATTGCCGCATTCGCGGGATGCAGCTCAATGTGCGAGTCCTTCTTGAAGTAGGTTTTGATCGTCGCCTCATGATTGATCAATGCCACCACGGTCTGCCCGTTCCTGGCTGTTTCTTGTTTCCGCACCACCACAAGATCGCCGGGGAGAATGCCATCGTCTTTCATGGATTCTCCTTTGACGCGGAGTGCAAACGTATTCCCACCGCGTAACATGCTGAGCGGAACTTCGATCAATTCGGACTGGGAAACTGGCTCGATCGGTGAGCCGGCCGCCACCATCCCCGCCATGGGAACTTCTGTCGATCGGACGAGTTGATCAAGCGCCAC
>JACAFD010000039.1 GCA_013388555.1 Nitrospirota bacterium
CGGTCGAACAGTCCGGATGGCGCAGGCGTCAAGGAGTAGAGCGCGAGTCCGGCCAATCGATACTCGGTGCCGGGCCGAATGAGTTCCTGTAGCACCTGCCGGACAGTCGGCCACATGTCGGGATCGTAGTTCAGCGGGTGCGTAAAACCATGCTGCTTGGTTGTGATGACGAAACGGGAATTTTTCAGTTTCACCGTGCAGGATCCGGCAGCCAATCCTTCCTGTCGGAGATCCCGCGCCAGGTCACGGAGGAATCCGCGCAGGGTCCGTTCGAGAAAAGAATGGTCGTGCGTATCGTGCTCGAATGTGGTCTCGTGGCTGAGACTTTTGGATTCCCGATCGGCCACCACCGGCTCATGGTCGATCCCCCGGGCCAGTTCTCGAACCCAGTGGAGTCGCGTGCCGAAGATATGACGCAAGGGCTGATCCCACCGTTCGTCCAACAGCTCGCCGATCGTCTTGAGTCCGAGTGGTTCCAGTCGTGCGGCGGTCTTGGGACCGATTCCCGGCAATGCGCGCAGCGGCCGCAGCGCCAAGAATGCTTCTTCTGCACCGGGTGGCACCGTCACCAGTCCATCCGGCTTGTGGCTGTCCGCTGCAATTTTCGCAACGGTCTTGCCGGTTGCAATAGCAATGGTGCAGCGCAATCCCGTGGCGTCATACAGAGCATCTTTCACGAGTTGCCCGAGTGAGTGAGGATCGGGATGCCGGGTCTGGAGCTGTGTCGTGTCGGCATAAAACTCGTCGATACTGCTCCATTCTGTGAGCGGAAATAACTGATCGGTCACGGCCTGCATCGCATCATGCAGTTGCCGATACAGGGGCCGATCAGGGGGAAGCAGGATGAGATTGGGACAGAGCTGGAGAGCTCTCGCCGTCGGCATCGCCGAATGGATGCCGAATGGTCGCACGGCATAACTGGCCGCAGCAATGATCCCCCGTGGCGGTGGACCGCCAACCACGATCGGTTTACCGGCGAGGCTTGGATCTTTCACCACGGCCGCCGAGGCGAACATGGCGTCGACGTCTCCGAAGAGGATTTGGCGCGACCAGCGCATGTACCGCTCCAGGAGATGGAGTTTAGAAGGTAAAGGACAATTGCTCAAGGTTCAAGAGTTGACGTTGAGGCGGCGGCACCGGCTCGGACTTGATCTGGCCAACCGACCTCAATTCTTGTAAGGCGCCTCGGCAGCTACCGCAATGATGCCGCCTGGGCTGAATCGTCCGTCGCTGGCGGCGATACACTTGTCCGCATTGCCGACAACGCCAGACAAACCGTGTGAGGGCAAGAACTTCCTTCTGTAACGAATGGTAGGTGGTGATCGCCAGGGCGCCATCCCGATTCATCTCGGTCATTTTGCGGAGAAAATCCACCCCATGATTCGGCCGACGTTTCAGGGTGTCGTACTGCCATTGATGAATCATTTCGTGCGCCAGCGTATTCACGATTTCCCGCTCGTTATCCCCGCTCGCTTGGGCGGCCTGTAGGAGTAAAGGAAGCGAGAGGCGAATCTCGCGTTTGGCCGGGGGGCAAAGACCATCCTGAGTCAGCCGTGGGCGCGGTCCTCTATGACTCACGAACATGCCGGCTGAAGAGGTCAACCGACGGCTCCAGACAATGACGATGGATGGAAGGGCGCCGTAGAAATACTGTCCGTTGAGATCACTCCAGATTTTTTGAAGCTGCTCGGTTGATATTGGCGAACAAGAGTTTTCCCTATTTGTCATAAGTCATCTCGTTACCAACACGCTCCGATGAAGTGATTCATCACGACTTTGTTTGACAAAAATGATTGTAGTAATTCAGCTTGATCGAAGCAGCCTGCTCAAAAGGCCACTCGGCAAGGCCGCAGGGAGCGAGGTTCCCGAGGCGTACTTTATCACGTACGTTGAGGGGTCCGAGCGACCGAGAACAACGCCAGGGACCTTTTTCAGCGGGCTGCCAATTCTTCATGCACCGCCGCGGCCAGCAACGGCACCATGATTTCGTGATGACCGATCAGGGAGTAGCCTTTCCCGCCCTTCTGGGTCGGCCTACGTACGACGTTAGTGAGCGGGCGATAGTGGGCCAAGAAGTCCATATCCACGGTCGTAATGTTGATCAGATCATGGCCGAGATTGCGCCCCAGGGACACTGCCTTGATGAAAACTTCTGGCAACACGACGGCGGAGCCGAGATTGAGATACACGCCCCCTTCCATCTCGGATACGACGGCTGCAAGACGTCGAAAGTCCATCAGGGAGGTCGCTCCAATGGCGGCTCCATCCGCGGTAGGGTGCATATGGATGATGTCAGTTCCAATGGCAACGTGGACGGTCACGGGAATGCCGAGTTTCGCTCCGGTCGCCAGGATGCTTGTCTCGCGATTGGGGAACTGCCCCTGACGTCGGTTGATATAGTGGCCGACGGATTCGCCGAGCCCCTCGCGATCGTGGGCTCCACGGACGATCGCTTCGTTCAACATGCGGCCGGTTTCTTCTGCCATCCCGAAGCGTCCCTCATCGATTTCCGCGTCGACTTCTTCAGACGTATGCCCCATGAGCGCCAATTCGAAATCGTGAATGATCCCGGCGCCGTTCATGGCCACGGCCGACACAATTCCCTGCTGCATGAGATCCACCAGAATCGGACTCAAGCCGACCTTGATGACATGTGCGCCGATTCCCACGATGACCGGTCGGCCTTTGCGATGGGCCTTTGCAATGGCTTTGGCGACCGCGCGCAACGTTTTCACGCCGAGGATATCAGGCAACGAGCGATAGAATTGACTGAAGCTGCCTCCACGCTGCCACGGCATTGCAAAGTCGGAGACACGGACCTTGCTGTATCGTTTTTTGAGCGGATAGGTGGTGAGATCCGTCACGTTGATCGGGGGGACCATGCTTGGGGTCGTGACAGGAGGCCGCTGCCGGTTAGGAGGCCTTGGCAAGGAGCTGTTCCTCGATAAGTTCACACAGGACGTGGCCTAGCGTGATATGACTTTCTTGAATACGGGCCGTAACGGTTGAGGGCACGATGAACGGATACTCTACCAGACCAGCCAGTTTCCCACCGGTCCCTCCTGTCCAGCATATGGTTGTGAGGCCACACGCCCTCGCTGCTTCCACACCTTTCAGCACATTAGGTGAATTGCCACTTGTACTGATGGCAACGGCGACGTCGCCTTTCTGTCCATGGGCACGAACCTGGCGGGCAAAGAGTTCATCGAAGCCGTAGTCGTTGGATATGCAGGTTATTGCTGCGATGTCGGTCGCAAGCGCTATGGCCGGCAACGGAGCCCGTTCACGTTTATATCGCCCCACGAATTCTGCGGCAATGTGGGCTGCGTCCGTGGCACTGCCTCCGTTGCCGAAGAGCAGCACTTTGCGCCCGTCACGGAAGGCCCCGGCCATCAGCTTCGCAACCTGCACGATACGGTCGGCATGCTCCCGCGCAAACTGTTGCTTGACGGTCGCACTTTCCGCAAAGGCACTGAGCACGAAGTCTTTCATGGAAAGCGATTCTAGGGAAGCTGCTGTCGCCTGTCAAACGTGATTCGCAAACCGCTTAGGTCTTTTGCGGAGGAGCAATCGAAGTCTGCCGGATGGCGCTCATCGCCAGGGCAATCATAGAGCCGACATCGGAGACCGTCGCCGGCAGGATGAGCGTGTTATTCGTTTTGGCCAACTCGCCGAACTTCGTGATGTATTGTTCGGCAACTCGCAGCTGGACGGCCTCCTGACCTCCCGGCATTTGGATGGTCTCCGCAACTTTATGCAACCCCTGAGCGGTGGCCTGGGCGATGGCCAGGATGGCCGCGGCCGCTCCCTCTGCCTCATTGATCTGCTGCTGTTTCTTGGCCTCGGACGCTTTGATGACCTGTTGTTTTTCTCCCTCGGCCTGGTTGATGGCCGCATCGCGTTCGCCTTCGGAGGTGAGAATCACTGCCCGCTTTTCCCGTTCCGCCCGCATCTGCTTCTCCATCGCATCCAGTACACCCTTGGGGGGAGTGATGTTCTTGATCTCATACCGGAGGACTTTGACGCCCCAAGGATCCGAGGCCTTGTCGAGTTCGTTGACCACCTGGATATTGATGTTGGTTCGCTCCTCGAATGTCCGATCGAGCTCGATCTTGCCGATCTCGCTCCGTAGTGTGGTCTGCGCAAGCTGGATCAGGGCGAAATTATAGTCGCTGATGCCATAGGACGCGCGCTGAGGGTTCAAGATCTTGAGGTACAAGATGCCATCCACTGACACCTGCACGTTATCGCGCGTGATACAGACCTGCTCAGGAATGTCGATGGCCGTTTCTTTGAGCGAATGTTTGTAGCGGATGCGGTCGATAAAGGGGACGAGAATATGAAACCCTGCATCCAGGGTGGCCGCATATTTCCCAAGCCGTTCGACCACATAGGCGCTCTGCTGGGGTACAACCACGGCTGTCTTGGCGATGACAACGAGCACCAGCAACGCCAACAGCAGCACCACGAAAAGTCCTCCGCTCATCGTTACCTCTTCCATAGTGGTTCACCTTCCATGCGTGCCTCACTCATTCTGCTGCAATCCACAGGGCCAGCCCCTCGACCCGTTCGACCTTGCACCGTTGGTTCTTTTTCATAGGGGCCTGCCCGGCATTATGAACGGTCCATGTGGTGCCATGCAGTTCGGCCTTGCCGGTGCCGCCTGGCACCAGGTCTTCAAGCAGGATCGCGCTTTCGCCCACCATCGAGTCCACAGTCGGCATGTCTTTGTCCTTGGTTTTGATCCAGGCCAATAACGGCCCCCGAAAGACCAGGAGCGAGAGGATTGAGAGCCCTGAAAACAAGAGCCACTGGAGCCATTCCGCTTGGGCGATCCCTAGACCGGTCAGACCCCCGATGATCAGAGCTGCCAGTCCGAAGAAGAGAATATAGAAGCCCCCTGGCGTAACCATTTCAACGCCGAGGAGCCCAATGCCGAGGAGCATCCAATACCACCAGATCATCGGGGAACCCTATTCAGTATTCGAAAGGACTTCGAGGGATGAAAGATAGTAACAAAAGTCTAAGCGCCTTTCCGGAGACCGTCAAGCAGAATGCACACCACTCTCCTTTGGATTAATCACTCGGGAGGCCGAAGGCGTATTGGAGTAGGGAGAACGAGCAGGCTCTTCGTACAGGCCAAAGTTCTGTATGAGCCCTCTCGTTTCACATTTTGCGACTGCTGTGAGCGAAGCCCGAAGGCTTTTACACCATCGTATGTTATAGTCCGCTCGTATGGCGCACGACCAGCCAGTCAAAGCCTTAGTGATCGCTTTCACCGACCATGCAGCAGCGGCAGTCTATTCGATTAATCGCCTGCAGCCTGATTCGCTCTGCTTCGTGTTGCCGGAACGGGCCAAATCGCTCGTAGAATCAGACGTCCAGCCGAAGATCGAGCATATACCAAGACGGTGGGATTGGGTGGTGCTGGCGGAGACCGGCGAATTTGTCAGCTGTTATCAGACGCTTGCCGGGCTACTCCCGGACATGTTGCATACTTGGGATGTGCAACCAGGCGAACTTGTCGTCGATGTAACCGGAGCTACGACGGCCATGGCGGGCGCGCTGACGCTGGCTACACGATCTCTCAGTTCGCGTATCGTGTCGCTCGTGCCGGCACGAGAGGGACAGGAGGAGGACAGGATCGATATTGCCGGGAGGTCGTTCGTATGGACGCAGGTCAATCCGTGGGATGAGGCGGCAACCATTGCGCGCCGCGAGGGCTGTGAACTGTTTAACCGGAGATTGTTTGCGGCAGCGGCAAAGCTGTTCCGCGAGATCGAAACACGGGTGAGCGGCGGGCAAAAACCGCTGTATCGCGCCTTTGCGGACCTCGCCGATGGTTACGATCTCTGGGAACGATTTCACTATCGTCAAGCTTGGGAGAAACTGAAGATGGCCTTGAAGGCCTTAGAGATGGCCACCCTGTGGGGTGGGCCACCAGGACTCACGTCGCTGTTGCCAGCGATTAAACCGAATGTGGGCTTCTTGGAGAAGCTCATCTTCGATCCTGCTCCCGTGAAAGATCTGCAGGCCTCCGATTTGCTGGCCCACGCCGGTCGGCGATTGCATGGCCTCCAGGATCCGGAAGCTGCGATGGTCTCACTCGTACGTGCGCTCGAAGCCTTTGCCCAACGGCAATTATTCAAGCAGTACCACATCAAAACCTGGGACACACAGCTGGAGCAATTGCCGCAGGCGCTCCAAGAAACGTGCCGGTCTTGCTGGTTGGAAGATATCGACGGCAAGTACAAGCTGCCCTTGCAGGCGCAGTTTCGAGTGCTGGCCGGATTAGGCGACCAGATGGGCCAGGTCTTTTTGCGCGAGTGGCCGACGATGAAACCGCTGCTCGACGCCGCTAGCCATGCAGTCCTTGGCCACGGCTTTGAAACAGTGAAGGCTGAACGAGTGCAGCAGCTATTCGACGTGGTCGTCAAACTCTCCGGCGCCAATGAGACATCGTTGCCGAAGTTTCCAGCGTTGAGCCTCTAGTGAAGCGTCGTTCGTGAAGCGTATCTCGTTTGAAGAAGGATCGACGAAGTGAAATGGACAAGATACGAAACAATCTTTTAGAGAAGCTTGACCACGAGTCTAAGATGCTCAGGAACCTCATCAAACGGCTCTGACAAGATACGCTTCACGAACGACGAGATACGATGGACGTTAGGATCTATTACGAAGACACTGACTGCGGCGGGATGGTGTACTATGCGAACTATCTCAAGTATTTCGAGCGGGCGCGGACGCAGTATCTTGAGGAGCGAGGGGTGTCTGTGGCCGGGCTCATGAAAGAAGACACGGTGTTCGTCGTACTGCATGCTGAGGTCGATTACCGATCACCAGCCCGTTATGGTGACCGTCTGACCATCGAGACGGTTGTCTCCGATATGACAGCTGCGTCCTTCACATTTTCGCACGTGATCCGAGAGTGGGAAAGCCGGCGTGTGGTCGTTGAAGGATCCGCTAGGCTGGCTGCGGTTAACGGAAAGGGCAAGGTCAAGCGCCTCGACAAGGCCATGGTGGCCATGTTAAAGTTTTCTCCTGCAAGGAGTGGCTAAATGACAACGTGGGCTGGGCCAGAGTTCGGATGGTTGCAGACGGCAAGCTGGTTCATCATCATCGGCTTTTGGGTCGCCGTCACCTATTTCGGCTGGAAATTCTTCATGGAAAACCCGATGGCGAAAACCGGGAAGGAAAGGAGGAAGCTGGAGTCCAACATCCTCGCCTCCCTTCAATCTGACTCTGACGAGCAGGAGCAGGATAGTAAAAAACCCGCCAGAGACCGTAACGCGTGAAGTGAGAGAACCGGGGGCTCGAACGTAAAGGTCTCCTCAGCCGCAACCAAGAAGATCGGTATCCGTTTAACCCTCCGGCGGGACGCTATCCTCGTGCATCTTCCGGTTGAGCGCAATGCCGAACTCTTGGCACTTATTGAGGAGGCCTTCATAGACTTTGAGGTCGGCGTTGTACTCGGCCATCGGATACTTGCTGAGATGCCCCTGGCTTTTCTCGTAGAACCTTCTGCAGATTTCCCTGAGAGCTTGGACCGCTTCGAGCAACGCCGCCGCATACTGATGGGAACCCTCCAAAGCCCCTGTGTCCTCGTTCAATGCTGATGAAATAGCAGACAATTTAGATGCCAGCCGGGTGAGGCCCTTAAAGTGAGCTCCAAAGTCGGTGGGTTTGAACAGGCCTGGAATCGGGATTGCCTTGCGCCACGCAAACTTAAAGATCGCATCATGAATCGCAACATACTCGTGAAGAATGGCATTGATCCGGATCAGTTCATCGGGAAGATCCGGCATGTGTCACCCACGAGAATATGTTTTCGTTCAAATTGAACAAGCAGCGAACCGGTCGTCTGGAATCGTGGATTAGCCGTCAACCTTGCCTCCAGCTTCACGGACACGCTCCTGCACAAAGGCCTGTATGTCGGGCGGCAAGCATGCAAGCGGTAACGTGCTGAACTGTGTTTTGGAATACAACAGAAGCCACACACCAGGGAACTGCCATAGCTCTTTGACGGCGGACCACTGAAGCGTCGTCGTACCGGCATCCGAACTCATGGTGAATGAAGACTCGTCAGCGCAGAACGTCGCTTGAGGCTTCTCCATCTTGCGGAACTTACGCAACGAGTTACGATAGTACCCGGCGTAGAGCGCGACAGCCAGTCCCACCGCGATGACAAAAAGCACCGCCAGAGTCATAAGGAGCCACAATGGCGCACCTATTACAACGAGCACGCCTAGAATCACCGGCAGAGCCACGAGCATCGCGATGAAGCCCGTGCCTATTGAGCGACGCCAAAACGCGAACACCGCCTCGCGCAGCAGCGACTCGCTATAAATGAGTGTGGCCTCGTGCGGCATGGCGACTAAGAGTCTAGCAAGCAGGGCCGCAGCAAGTGAAGCAGGCTGAGGTCAAGGTTAACGCTGGCGGACTTTTTCAGCACCCTGCCAGGCTCAATGGCTTGTTCCACAATAAGCGTCAGTTGCAACCATCGTGCGATGACGTGGTTTGTTCCAGCGTACGATTAGGCATCGCCTCTATTTTTCTTGATCTTCTTTCCACGCTCTCCAGGCATAGAAAAAACCCACCGGAGAGCTGAGGATACAAAGCCATGCCAGAACAGGAGAATCCGACTCTCTGAACAGCCAACTAGCAAGAATGGTGTAGATGATCGCTCCGACAAAATACACGTACCAAGGAATCTTGCCCTTTGGCGTTAACGGTGTATTGGGCTGCGCTGTCACTCAAGTGTCCTTGTCCGCCCGGTGTGATCTAACTATGGATGATCTGAGGCCTGATCACAAGCCTCGTATCCTGGGAACATCGACTATGAACTCTTCACTATCCTGCCAGGAATAGTTACCGAAATCCAGGTGGTATCTTCGAGGTTCTCCTGAGCCATGGTTCGATGTCTAGATAGAGGCCGTCTTAACATCGTTGTGGCCGAGTCGCTTCCTGCCTTATTCGGAGCTCGTAGTCGTCCTCATAGCCACCTGCGTACGGTTTGCTTGTACCTGTCATAGTCCTCGCCGAATTTGGCCGATAACACGCGCTCCTCGGGCAGGACTTGAAAGCGGTTCATGTACGCGACAAAGACCGGCAGGAACAAGAATGGCAATGGGTGGGACAGCCATATCGCCCAACCGATGAGCACGAGCAGGAAACCCAAGTACATGGGGTTTCGACTCACACGATAGATACCTGACATGACGACAGATGAGGTAGCATCAGGCGTCATGGGATTAAAGGTGGTCTTGGCCTTCTGGAATTCGTACAGCCCCGCTAAAATGACAAGGATGCCGAAACCAGAGACAGTGGCCGCGAGACCATCGCGCCAAGGCAAAGAAAAAGCGAGTGCCAGAAAGGCCTTCGCAGCGAACCACATTGCCCCGGCAAGCACAAGTACCAGAGCGAGCGGCGGGATTTTGAGTTCAAGGGCGTTCACGAGTTGGAGGCGGCGGAAACTTTATCTTATACCAGGGATCGGAGGTACTTGAGAAAGGGCCGACAGCAATTCCTCTCTCGCATTGAGGACCCCAAGCCAGCGAAGGCCGTCATCCAGCTTCCTGAAGATCTCCAACTCGTCAGCCGGGTCGTCCCGCAAGATTTGATACATGCGTGCCATGCCGAACAACAGGTCGCTGGTGACCACCACGGCGCGCCGGGAACCATCCCCGTAGGGATTCAGCCTGGCCATCTCCCTGATAGTGGAAGCAGTGACCTCGACATCCACCACATCACGTAAGTCAGCAAGCTGATGAAAATTCCGTACGAAGCGTGGGTCGATGGTCAGCGCACGCACGTGCGCGAGAAGCTCGCTATCAATCAATACACCCCAGCCGCGCGATAGGACTAAGGATCGTGCCAGGTCGATGGTATAGCAGCAGGGCATAGCGCGACAATCTACGCAAGTCCGCAGAGGGGTGCAAGAGGGAGCGAGCCCGGACCAGAAACTGGGACAATCTGATTTTCGGAGGCGGCTGATCACTACCTCTGAGGATGATCCTCCAATTACTGTAGGAGTATCCTGCTCCCCTTGAAATTGAGATCACCTCTACGACATGGTCCTGCGTGGACCAAGGAGGTGGACATGGCATCAGAATCGACAGAGCCGATCGAACGATGGACGGCCAAACGGCGGGTGACCTTGGTGGTCAGCATCCTGAAGGGCGAGACCTCCGTGGCCGAAGCAGCCCGGAAGCACGGGCTGACGGTCGTGGCTGGCCCCTCATTTCGAATCGGCCGCCGTTTGGAGCGGTGGTTCGCTCGGTCAGCTACGCCGCAGACTTGACCGTAACCGACAGGCCGGCCTTCGCGCAGAGGCTTACTAAGTAATCGAGGGACAGCTTATCTACTTTGTTACACGTGATCTCGGAGATGCGTGGTTGCACCACACCGAGGCGCTTGGCCGCCTGGGCCTGCGTCAACCCTTCACGGTCTATCCACTTCCGTAATGCCTCGGCGATCTCACAGCGCAGCAACATCACGGCCGCCTCGTGCGGGGGAAAGCCGAGGTCGAGAAATACATTCCTGCTCCCTCGGACGATACGCGTTCTTGTGTGCTTCATGATTCCTCTCCAAGGAGCTTGTAACGCCTCGCTGCCAAATCGATGTGCGCTTTCGCGGTCTCCCGCGTCTTCTTCTGGAAGGCGTGCAGCACATAGACTGCATGTATGAACTTCGCCACGTAGATTACGCGGAACGCGCCGGCTTTATCCTGCACACGAATTTCGCACGCACCTGGCCCGACGCTCGGCATTGGTTTGAAATCTTCCGGCTCGCGCCCCACTTGCACCATGAATAGCTCGTGCCCCGCACGTCGACGCGCTGACTCTGGGAATTCTGCCAGATCTTTCCGCGCCGTGCCCACGAAATACGCGGCCTTCATTCGTCTCCATTATACGAATGTTCGTATATTAATGCAAGCAACCGTCTTGTTTTTTACCGTTGGAATTTGAGGATAATGACGCATGGGTCGCCCACCCCGGGCAGCTTCCCCTGGCAGAAAACAAACAAGGGGTTCTGACACCCTGTCGGACAGAACCCCACTTGTGCTTACGGTCTTGTTACTCAGTAGGCTCTCTGGTTTGCGAATCCCGCTGTTCCTGAGCTTCCGTGGGCACAAGTGGGCGGCGAGGCAACGTCGACTTGAGGCTTTGCTCCAATGAGCGATGGATTCCCTTCGCGCTCTTGTGCGGACGCAATCCTTTCTCGCGGCGAAGTCGTTGAGGTCGGACGTCGCTTCCTTGCCTCCGTTCCGGTTTTCTGCAAAGGTCGCATGATGGGCGAAGTTCGGTCTCGGCATGTTCGGGAGTCAAGGGCCTTGTCGACAGTGACGAGGGCGGGGCTGTTGATTGTTGTGCCGGAACCTGATGAGGGAAGACCAAGATGCAACCGACGGCGATGAGTGCGGCAAGCGTGGTTCGACCTTGGGCCATGATGTTCGCGGGAACGCACAGTCCGTGCCAGATCTGGTTCGATTGACAATGCAAAAAGCCGCGTGCTGTTATAGCAGCGTGCGAGTCGCGCGAGACTTGCGAGAAAAGCGAGACGGGTCGGATATTTTATCTTCTCGAGTCGCGCCTGTCGCGCCCGTCTCGCGAGTCTCGCTTATATTCACGGAGGTTTCTATGGATATGATGGGACGTGTCGGGCTGGTTGAGATTCCGATCTTGATCGCGCCTGATCAAAAGGTCTGGATGGATCGGATGATCAAGGAAGGCAAGATCGCCATTCCTCCAGGCGGAACGCTGGAAAAAGGCTCGCTCTATTCAATGTTTATCCGGATGCTTCTGCATAACGCCATGGAAGAGCAGAAGCGACAGGAGGCGCTCGACGCGGAAGATGAGGACGACGAATAAGCAGGATGCTGAACACAACGCTCATCTCACCCGCCCAACCCCAACGGCTATTGAACAGCTTCCACAGACCCTGCCGCTGTATCGAAAATGAGAGGGCTCGTGTCTCGCGCGATACAGCCCTAAAGAGCCTATTTTGACGTATTGATAAAAAATGGATGCATCTGGCCTCACGTCCAAGTCAGCTCAGAGGCCTCGATGCAAGCCCAGGAGTCACTGGGAGCTTTTACGTGAGCATCGGCGACGTCAACTGAGGCCTGTTCATTCCCTTGCAGTCCGGTGTGAGGAGCCTTGAGGCAGTTGGCCTCCTCTATCGGTAGCCTCCCTTGCGATAGAGTTTCCAAAGCATCAGGCCCAGAGCCAGCCATCGATGGCGCTGGAGGCGTGGAGACAGAACGGGTCTCATGCCCGAATGCCGTTCAATCTTCCAGAGAACGTAGTCCATACCGCCCTGGAACGTCATCAGTCCTTTCAACAGCCGTAAGACATTCAGCGTCTTGCCAAGGGCTTTCCGAAGGCTCCACGCAAGACCGCCCCAAAAGCGAACCCTCTCCGGTATCGCGGATTCGTATCTCATCGGAGGACCTTCCTCGCGGACTCTGATATCGAAGGGAATGCTGCTCATGGCCGTCCGGGTCACCTGCTCATAGTAGCCGAGATTATCCTGGACGAGGCGGGCCACCGCACCCAACCGCTCAGGGCGGAGTTCAGTGCGATAGGTTCGACTGAGCCCCTCTCGCCATAACAGTTCGGCATCGAACGCAGCTGGAATCACCGGAAGGACGCGGGTGACAAACGTCACAATCGCGCGGCTTCGTGCCGCGTGGATCTGCTGGGCGATCTCTTCGTCTCGGGCGTACAACAGGTTGCTTGGCTGCGCAAAGCGGGCCCAGAGGTAGGAATGAAACCATCGCGAAGAGGTTCCGCGCCGGAAATCCGCCTGGGAGATCACCGCATATTTTGCACGAACTCGACGATTTCCGAGGGGAATCTCGAGGTAAAAGACAGTCGGTGGCAAGATGCGGTACAGCAGGCGCAGGAACAATGTGCCTGGGAGATTTCGATAACGGTCCACCACGACATAGAGATCGACCAAGCCTTCATCGGTACCGGTCCGGAAACAGGAACCATAGACCAGGATGGCCGCAACGGCCTCGCCAAACCGGACACGGAGGGCATCCGCCAGTGCGTGAACTCCTGGGGCGAGAAGCCCTGACCTATGCTGGGCAAGGAGGGCGATGAGCGGCGAGCAGTGCAGAGCACTGTCGCGCTTACGGCTCGACTTTGGCATCAAGCCACAAATGTATCGGACTTTGATCGGATATGGCGACCAGGGAAGCACAGGCCGGAGTCGTAAGATAGACCGCGGCCAACCGGTAAGCGACGAAGACGGAGAGGAACAGCTCGCTCCAATAGACCAAAGACTTGGGGGGGAACAAATCATGAACCAGCGTCTTGACCTCTCGGAGTGAAAACGCCGGAGATACCAGTTCCGAAGCAGCCGATGATTCGAATCGCTGAAGGGCGACAGAGGCAGGACAGTTTGGTAACGTCACCGGATTTCTCTCCTGGGCTTTCGTGCGGCTGCGGTGTGAATCATCTTTGTTCTTCAAACAAGCAGATTCGCCGGAGGCGAAAGCCGAAGATCCGAGAACCGGCGGGCCGCCTTTAGAGCCGTAAAAAGTCTGCTTCCCCCCCATAGGTAATCATGAGTGGGTGCTGTGTCGGTTTGTCGATAAATTGTCCATCAAGAGCACATTCGGCTTCCAATTGCAGCGCGGCTTCATAGATGTTCTTACTTGTGTATCCAAACTCGGGCGTTAGGTAGCGGTTGGGTTTCCCGCGCAAGAGCGAAGGCGTGACGAGGAGGAGATGGCGCGGCTGATATGCCACAGCCGTATACCGAAGTGGACCTGCTTCCTCGCCCCAGTATGGGTATATTCCAGGGCTCAAACGTACCAAAGTGGTGATGAAGAGCGCAAGGTAATCTGCCGGATCAAACGTTTGACCGTCCAAGCGAATCGCGATCGAAGTAGGCTCGACGACACGGCGGCCCAGTGCCAGACCCAAAACATATCGCCCCACCGTGAGCGCGGTCCCCAGGGCACCGCGCATTACATGGGACCTGGCGTGGCGACGTGTGTCCCACCGAGCCCGAGTGACTTGAACGATGCCGGCCGCGCTGAAGAACATCCCAAAAAAAGGGGCGCAATCCGGCCCCCGGTCCACGCGTAAGACACCGCGGCGCTCAATATGGCCCACCGATTCGCCCCCTTCCGACCAGGCCAGCAGGCGCTGCAAGGCTGGGGCTGGTTTCCCCGCTATGCCGACATCAGCGGCGGTCATGTTCGTGGTTCCACCTGCCAAAAGCGCCAGGGGAGGCCTGACGTCAAATGGTTTGGTGTGGAACAAGGCGGTCAGCGTGGCCTGGACGGTTCCGTCACCTCCGCAAACGGCCAGCACATCTACTTGTCGGGAAGCCATCTCCACCAGGGCGGCAGCGATGTCATCGGGAGTCACAACCTCTCGGTGGATGACATGCTTGTGCTGGGCCAGGAGCTGTGAGCAAGCGTCGAAGCCAGATCGGGTCGTCCCACTCCGTGGATTGAGCAGGATACCGACTCGTCGTGGGCGGTGGGTACCCCAAGGCTCAAAACCTGAGGGGGCACAGCCGATTTCATTTTTCACAAGCATACTTGTTGTGGTGCAATGTGGCGCGGATGCAACACGCGGGACCGTCAGGCTTACCGGGTGGGAACCTGCTGCGTGAACAGCCGGACGGCAAGCGAACGGGCACCATCTTTTTCAACCCCATCAGCCAGCCAGGAATGCAGCGGTCCATGCACGACTCGGGTGCGGAAGGCTACCCCGAGACGGACCAGGAGCAGGAGACTTGAAAGGATCGTCCATGCGGCCACCGCCTCGAGCCCCATATCCGGTCTGTTGATGAGAAGGCTGATAGTTAAGAGGATCAGGTTCGGGTTCCGTCGGGCAGTCACGAGTCTATTGTATGAGTCGAACTGGCGCCAGCAGAATATGCCGAAATTGCCGAACCATAGCTGAAACGCCCCTTCAATAAGGCGGCCGGCAATGTATCCAATGAAGATCGCTCCTATCGTGATGTTCAGCGTGAGCGAGGGAAGGACCGGGTGGAACGACGCCAAGCCAAGCCCCCACAGCAGATACCAAAACGGGGGATGCACGATGTCCAAAATCTTGTCGAGGAAGTGCCCAAGCCTGGTGGAGGTGATCGTGACGCGTGCGAGCTTCCCGTCCACCGTATCGAGAAACGTCATGATCCATGCGGCGAGGAGCCCCCATGCATAAAAACCATTGGCAAAAAGGGCTCCGGCAACGACAACCAGGACTATGCTGAGCGTGGTGACATGATTCGGCCTCACCCCGCCGGCCACGCACAGACGCGTGGCCCATTTCGCAGGAACGGGCCACAACCATTTCGTGACCAAATCCGTGATGCCTTTGTAGGAACTGCTAAATAAACGTTCTTCCAGCGCTCGTTGCGTGTCCGGTCTGATGGGTTCCACAAAAAGCGGCTGCGACTTCCGCAGATGCTCATTAAAGGATTCCGATCTGTCTTCAAGCTTCTCTATACGCACACCGGGCAGCGTGTTGCTGAGCTTGCCTCCGGACAGAATCGTGCTGGCCTGCCGCGCCAGATTGGCCGGCACATGAGCCGCAACGATCTGGCGTGTTGGTCCTGCTGATGCCTCGAGCATCACATTCAACGAATTGGCCAAGCTATGAAGCACACGGCCATCGAAGAGGAAATCCCCACGAATGATGAGCACTGAATCCCCCGGCGCGACGGAGGAGACATCTTCCACCATCGCTGTCATGCCCGCATGCTTCAGCATGCGGCGATATCGCTCGCGGGACGATAGCCCCCACAAGGGAACCGGAGTTTCTCCGACTATGTGGGCACATACACCCATCAAAACCTAAATGCACGGTTAGCCCAACCGCCGGGTCCAATATAAAGAGGGATTGGGTAAAAGAGTAAGAATATATTATACTGAACTTCTCTTAGTCAAAATTGAGCGCGGTTTTTTGCAGAATCCTGCACCGATATAAACAAGAAGATGAATAGCAGCTTCAGGTTTGCCCACATTTCCGATCTCCATCTCACTTCACTGGAAGACGTCAAGGTTTCGGACCTGGTGAATAAGCGCGCGCTCGGCTACCTGTCCTGGCGGCTGCGACGCCGTCGCGAGCACGCTCCTGAAGTATTAACCGCCCTCCTGCGCGACCTGCGCCAGCTCACCCTGGACCACATCGTCATTACGGGTGATCTGACCCACATCGGCCTGCCGAGTGAATTCCAGCAAGCCAGACAATGGCTTGAGACCCTCGGTACGCCGACCGACGTCACGGTTGTCCCCGGCAATCATGATGCGTATGTCCAGGCAGAGTGGGATAATACCTTTGCCCTATGGACGCCCTATATGGCCTCGGATCCAGGACTCCGGACGATAACAGAGCAGTGGTCCGACCATGAATTCTTTCCCAGTGTGCGCGTGCGTGGGCGCGCCGCTCTGATCGGACTCACCTCGGCCTGTCCAACGGCTCCTTTTTTGGCCACAGGGAGCCTGGGACCCACGCAGTTGAGACGGCTCGATGAGATCCTGGATCAGACTGGACGACAGGGATTGTTCAGAATCCTTCTTATCCACCACCCTCCTGTTGCAGGCACGGTGAAGTGGCGAAAACGGCTCACTGACGGTTCGGCGCTGAGTGGTCTCCTTGCTCGGCACGGCGTGGAGATGGTGTTACACGGGCATGCTCATCGCCCCTCCGTAGTACACTATTCAGGAGCGCGAGGATCTTTTCCCGTTATCGGGGTTCCCTCTTCTTCCGCACTTGGGAGTAAGCCGGATCACCGCGCACGGTACCATGTCTACGAGGTGTGTCCCTCGCCCGCAGGATGGACTGTCCGGATATCGGTACGCGGGTATGCCCTGCGGGACCGCTGTTTTTTTGGCGAGGACCAGCGCGACATGGCGGTGCCCTGCCCCGGAAACTGAAAGAGTTCAGCCTAAACGACGGTACAACCAGAAGGCGAGACCGCCCAGCACCACGATGGGGCTTAACACGGCCAGCGCGGCGCTAAGATGTAAAATGGTTCCGAGATGGGCCACGATATGGCTGATAAAATGAAAGGCAGCGCCCAGCAGAGATCCGTGAAGGATTCGTTTACCAGCCGTCGCCTCACGAAGCGGACCGAATACAAAGGGAATCGCGACAATCACCATCACGAGGGTCGAGAGCGGCATACTGAACTCCTGCCACAACCTCATCTCCAATCGCTCCACATTCTGCCCGGTCTCTTTGAGGTAGGTCACATGCTGGTACAGGTCCGAAAGCGATAAGATGTCGACAGGTAGGACGAGCAATTCCACTTGCGCTGGCATGAGTGAGACATCCCAGGGAAGGCTCGGTAAGCGCTTCGTCACGACGGTGCTCCCCTCAAAAATTCGTTGGACCGCTCCCAGGAGCACCCATTGATGTGGATTTTGGGTATCAGCTCGCTCCGCCCATGTCACTAGGCGTAACCGGCCGCGGTCGTCAAATTCATAAATCTCGATTTCGGAGGGAATTCGGCCATCAAGGACTTGATGCACCTTGATAAAGCGACGATCATCCCTTGTCCAGAATCCCTGCTCGGTACGAAGGGATTCCAGTCCAGAAGTCGCCTGGACGCGGCGCTTGAAGGCGAGTTGATCGGTGTAGGGTGCCACCGACTCTTGAAGGCCAACGACCGCGGCCATCAGAAGGAGGCCGGTCCCGGTTACCGACCAGCCGATACGCAACGGGGAGATACCCAAGGCCAGCATGGCGATGAGTTCATGGCCTGCAGCCAATTCCCCCAAGCCGATGATACTCCCCATTAGGGCGGTCACTGGTGCCAGCTCAACCATTCGACCTGGGGCTGTCAAGAGGACGTTCAGAGCGGCATCGGCTATCCGGTACGTGCCGCGTCCCACCATATCCAGCTCGTTGACAAATGCTATTAAGCTGAAGATGGACAATAAGATAGCTATCACGAGGGCATATCCTTTGATCACTCTGAACCAAATGTGTCGATCAAGTGTGAGCATAGGATTTAGGATCGACGCCCGCGGCTTTGCCAGAGCTCGGCCCAAGGCGGACCCCACAACAGGCTAGCGACTAGGATCGCCAAGAGGATATGGACCCACCAGATTCCCGGAATGGTGCCGACGACTTCTTTCTCAACCCACGTCTTGGCCACCATAATCAAATTGTAAACCGTGGCGTAACTCAGCACCGCGACGAACAACTTGGCATACTTGCCCTGCCGTGCCCTGGCTCGACTAAGTGGAAAGCCGAGCAAGCCCATCAGAAAGGTGGCTACCGGGGTGGACAGGCGCCACTGCAGCTCGGCGATATCCGAAGACGAATCGGACAGGGCCAACTGCCAGGTCGGCGCGGCCTTTCGCCTATATTCCAGCACTAAGGCGCTTGATCTGTCCCACGCGATGACCAGGCGCTGAGCGGTGGCTTGGACCAGGTCGCCATGATCTTGAGGTAGCATGTAGACCTGCGCCTCAAGACACACCAGCGCGCTACTCATTCCAGTCTCGACAGCTTCGGCATAATAGGCTTCTTCTGCCGAGACGACCCGTACCTGATTTCCCTCGCGTGATTGGATAAAAACCTCCTGCATGCGACCCGTCTGTTGGTCGAGATGTTGGAAGAATATGACATGTTTTCTGGACGAACTCTCATAGAAGCGCCCAGGCTTCATATTGTTGAAATCGACATCGGCAACGGTTTGATATTCCAGCCGGTAGCGGATGTCGTTGGCCCACGGCCGCACGTAGATGGATAGGTAGGCCACCAATCCCGCCGCGACGAGCGAGACCACCAACACGATACGCACGATCCGTCCGGGGCTCACACCACAGGCAAAGAGGGCGGTCATTTCGGAATCTGTGTAGAGCCGTCCGAGGGCGACCACGATAGACAGGTGCAACGCAATCGGCAGCAGAACCTCCATCGCGATGGCGGCCTTGAGCAGAACAAACAGCAGGACGTTATCCCCGGTCATGGTTCCGTCAGCCACCTGATTCAGGTAGCGAGCGGCGGTGAAGTTGGCATACAGGAACACCAAGCCGGGGCAAAAGATGAGGAGCGGCTTGGCGATTTCCCAAGAAATATAGCGGTCGAGTATCAACGTACAGGCCCGTTACAGTGTTTGTTTTGCCTTTTCACGAACGACGACGGGACAGGACTTTGGATTTCATGTCAGGAAGCTAGGCCTATGGCTTGAGGAGGTCCTCTCCGCGTACGATCCATGCGAGGTGGGCGCTTTTAAAATTCCACTTGCTCGTGTCTCGCAGGTTCTATATGTTAGCCTACCTGCGGTGGGCTGTATAGGCGTAATCTTTCGGGAGACACCGCCGGGACGCGTTGCACTGACGCTCGACCTCTTGTCGGAACAAGGAGTGTGCACATGAAGGCTATCATATTAAGCGCGGGGCAAGGGCGACGCCTGCTTCCGTTGACGGCAGAAGTTCCCAAATGTGCCCTCCAGATCGGAGGACGGTCCCTCGTTGAGTGGCAGATCACGCAATTAATCAAGTGCGGCATCGATCAGGTGACCGTGGTCACGGGGTTTGAGGCTGACAAGGTGGAACACCTCTTGCGCAGCCACTATAGGCCAGACCAAGTACAAACGCTGTACAATCCTTTTTTTGCCGTCAGCGATAATCTCATCAGCTGTTGGCTGGCACGCCACCTGATGACCGAGGATTTTATCCTATTGAACGGGGACACCTTGTTTGAGGGGACCATTCTGGATCGCCTTCTTGGCACGCTATCCCGGCCGATCACCCTCGTGACGGACAGCAAGTCGACCTATGATGCCGACGACATGAAAGTCACGTTAGACGAGCACCGGGTGCTGAGAGTAGGTAAAACCCTTCAGCCTAATCAGTCTCATGGAGAGTCGATCGGCATGATGCTTTTCCGCGGAAATGGGCCCGACCTGTTTGTCAGGGCGATCGAGGGTGCGATTCGGAAACCGCAGGTTTTGAAGCAGTGGTATCTGTCGGTTATTGACGAGATGGCACAGTCAGGTCTCGTGTGGAGCTGTTGCATCCAAGGTTTGAGATGGGCTGAAGTGGACTATCCTGTTGACCTCGAGGCCGCCCAAAAACTCGTAGCCTCCTGGGACGCCTCCTCATCGCTCAAGGCCCCTTCCGCTCGGCAATTCTCTGAGCCAATTCCCAGTCGCTAACTTTATCTACATCCAATGACGCTTCAGGAAACGGAAGCATCACCGCTTCGATCGAGAGGTCTAACCGGCGCGAGAGACGAGCGAGGGCCTCACGAAGGGTGAATTGTCCGAGTAGATACCGCAAAACAGGTATCCATCCTAGTGCCGAGATCAGTTGGATGGGTTTCTTGCGGAGTGTTTCCACTTGGCGCCAAAATGCCGCTGCCGAACGTCCTCGTGCGCTCAAGAACGCGTACAGATTGCATCCGCATACTTGACTATCCCTAAACTTCATCACCGTTCGCTTGATGTCCGGGTAGGCTGAGGCCACCAGATCGTAAGCGGCGAATCCTACCGCCACATCACAGTTCCTGCTCCGTGCTTCCGAACAAAAATAGTCGATAAGTCGCGCGCTCAAGAGGGCGTGGTCGGCCGTGACCAGCAGCACCGGTTGTTCGTGGGGAAGGGATTGCATCACGGCGAAAGCGCTGGAGCTGGGAGTTGCCTGAGGCTCAACCCATTTCACCTGGCCCGAAGCAATCAGATCGTGAAGCTCCTTGTGTGCCTCTACCGCATGCCACGCGGGCCCGCATAAGATCCGGTTTCCGATGGCCTGCGCCTCGGCCAGGGCACCCAGCACGCGGAGAACCATGGGGACGCCTCCAACAGGCGTTAAGGCTTTGCACGACACACCGGCTGCGCGGGCCACCGGATCATCCGGCGTCCGGTCCCCGGCGAGGACAATGGCGGTGAACGGCGAACTGCTGCTCATCACAATGTCCTTTCATAGATCCGATAGCGTTTGTAGGGAATGCTGCCGAGCGCGGCCAGCATATTCCGCATTGGCATATTGTCTTCCAGGATCCAGGATAACTCCACCTCCCGGACTCCGCGCTTGAGCCCGTGATTGCGCACCCTCTCGATGAGCAGGAACGCCAGCGCGGTTCCGAGCGCACTCCCTTGGTAACGCTTACGGACACCCATGAGTGGCACACGAGCTGTTTGAGGAAATGCCACCTTGAGGCGCCACAAGAGCTTCAACCATCCGAAGGGAAGCAAGCGTCCATCTAAGTCCCGAATTGCCTCATTTAAATTTGGAAAGACGACGATCATCGCGGCAGGCACCCCGTCGACTTCGGCAATTTGGACAAAATCGTCCTCGACCCACTGTCGCAAGCTGTTACCTAAATGCTGAAACTCTTCCTCCGTGAAAGGAATAAAGCCCCAGTTTGTGGACCACGCATCCTCGAAGATATCTCTGAGAATCTGGAGTTCCTCTTTCCATCGCGACCTGCGCAATGGCCTGATCCGTGCGATGCCTGAAGCTTTGGCTAGAACCACCCGCATGAATTCGGAAGGCGGGAAATCGGTGGCGAGGCGGTAAGCCAACAAGTCTTTGACTCCCTTATATCCCTCGGCCAGGATCCGATCGGCGTAATACGGGCGGGCGTGGCCCATCATAATCATTGGGGGCGTGTCGTAGCCCTCCACGAGCAGCCCGCACTCCTGGTTGCTCGAGAAATTGAAGGGGCCGCGGATGCGCGACATCCCTTGGTCACGCAGCCAGGCTTCCGCCGTGCCCAGCAATGCGTGGAACGTCTCTGCCTCATCCTCGGCTTCGAGCATGCCGAAAAATCCGGTTGCATCCCCATAGCGGGATTCCCATAATTCGTCCACCTGAGCGCTGATTCGGCCGACGGGATTGGCGCCGCGATAGGCAAGCCAAAAACAGGTGCGTGCGTGCGCGAAATACGGGTTGCGCTGAGAAAAGTGGTCACGTCGCTCGACCATCAAGGGCGGGACCCATGCCGGATCTTCGGCATAGATCGACCAGGGAACACGTATGAAGCGGTGAAGGTCGCGGGGCCCGCTTACCGTAGCGATTCGTAAGGGCTCAGCAGTCGAGGGCATGGGAGGCGTTCGCATAAGAGTGAGCCGGGTGAGTGAAAGCCAGTTTGGGAATCCTGGAGGGTAGAAGTAGGAAGCGAGTCGTATTATAGTGGACTGACTTAGGAGGATCAAGCTGAGTCGTCGCACCCAAGGGCAGTAACGTAAAAGAAGAAAGCGCAGGCACACACGTGAACGATACGATCAGAAAATTTGGGTATCCTGACAGTACCGTCAAGGAATTCACAAATTGGATCATCTTGTTGCGTCCTCACCAACTCACGCTCGGATCACTGGTTCTGGTCTGTAAAGAGCCGGCGACCGCCTTCTCCGCAGTGAGCACGGAAGCCTTTGCAGAACTCCGGCAAGTCACCACGCAGGTGGAACGGGGACTACAAGGCGCCTTTAGGTACGATAAGATCAACTATCTGATGCTCATGATGGTGGATCCACATGTGCATTTTCATGTTGTACCTCGTTACGGCCAAGAACGGACATTCGAGGGGCAGAAATTTTACGACTATGCCTGGCCTGGTCCGCCGGACTTCTCACGGGGCAATCAGACGACGGAAGAAACTAATCGAGCCATTTTGGCCCATCTGAAGGCCTTCTATTAATTTCGGCTCTACCCAGTTTGAGGTACGTTCCAGAGCCCCCCTCCTAAGACACCGGTATCCCTCTGGTCATGAAAACACGGATCGACAGTCTGAGGTTTTGCTAATGGCCGGTCGTACGTATGCTCATCGCCAGCGCTAAAGGTCAACAACCGCAACCAGGCCGCACCGGACCAGGGTTGAGTCAGAAGAGAAGCCAACGTTTTGTTGTAAAAAAATCTTCAACCGTGTATTTTTTACAACATATGACTATTGTATTCCCGAAGTGTTTTTATCGAGCATGCAGCCCAATATCACAATTTACCTTTATAATCTCAGCTTGTTAGCGATTTTTATTGCAAGGTATAAATATTGCTGTAACATCGTTGTAATATTGCCGTGATGGTAGCGGTTTTGGTGTGTTTTGTTGGGAATATTTCTGTCAGATCTTGAGGCTTAAGCCAATTCAGAGAGTTACGACAGGATTCCCCACCCTCCTGCCGAGTCTGCAAGGGTGGGTTCATTTTGTGAGGAAGCTGACAAAGGATGACACTACAGCCAACCCCAACTGAAAACTCAATCCCACTTCGAACCGGGGACTTTACCACGTTGGCCGAAGCCCTGGATTATGCAGCCCAGGGACAAACCGGCTTCAATTTCTATGGAGACCGTGGTGAGCTTTCCGTGGCGCAAAGTTATGCTGTGCTTCGCAAGCAGGCGAGGACCTTGGCCCAGCGCCTGTTGAGCTTGAGGCTCGAACGAGGAGCGCGAGTGGCGATCGTGGCGGAGACGGATCCCGATTTTCAGCGCTTTTTCTTTGCCTGTCAGTATGCCGGCCTAGTGCCGGTTCCTCTACCGGCGGCGCTTCTGATGTCCGGACGTAAGAGCTATGTCGCCAAACTCAGGGCGCTGCTGGAGAACTGCCAGGCGTCCATTGCGATGGCGCCGTCAGAGTTTCTGCCATTCCTGGTTGAAGCAGCCGAAGGGTTGGGGTTGAGCCAGGTCGGCGACGCGGACGTGTTTGATCGCCTTCCGGAGTCCGGGGAGGCGTTGCGCCCCTCGAAGCCCGCCGAGATGGCTTATCTTCAATACACCTCGGGGAGCACCCGCTTCCCCCGCGGGGTGATGATTACCCAATCGGCTGCGCTCGCGAACCTGGAAGGCATCATCAAACACGGCCTCAAGATCCGCTCCGGAGATCGCGCCGTGTCCTGGCTCCCGTTCTATCACGACATGGGACTTGTGGGGTTCGTGCTCGCACCGATGGTGTCCCAAGTGTCTGTGGACTACTTGAAAACGCGGGCATTTGCCATGCGGCCCCGTTTGTGGCTGTCTCTGATGACGCAGGCCAAGGCAACCATTTCTTTTGGCCCGTCTTTCGGATATGAGATGTGCGTGAGGCGTCTCAGGCAGGATGAGGTCGGCAAGTTCGATCTCAGTGCCTGGCGAGCAGCCGGTGTGGGGGCTGAAACCATCCGGGCTGACGCTTTAGAGGAGTTTGCCGATGTGCTCGCACCGAGTGGATTCAAGCCGGACGCATTTTTGGCCTGCTACGGAATGGCGGAATGTTGCCTCGCCGTCAGTTTTGCGCCCCTTGATAAGGGGATTGCCATTGATCACGTCGACCGGGCTCATTTGTCCGAGCGGGGAAAAGCATTGCCTGTCACTGCACGCCGTGGGAGTTCCGAAACTGGCAGCACGAACACGAACCGATTTGTGAACTGCGGCGTCCCTCTCCCTGGCGTCCAAGTTGAGGTGCGAGATGAGCTAGGGTGCGTTCTGCCGGACCGCCACGCGGGCGTGATCTTTATTCGTGGAGCCAACGTCATGTCCGGATACTTCGGCGATTCTGAAAAAACCCGGGAAGTCTTGTCATCGGACGGGTGGCTTGATACCGGAGATATTGGCTACATCGTAGAAGGCAGCATCGTGATCATTGGTCGAAAGAAAGACGTCATTATCATGAACGGCCGAAATATCTGGCCCCAGGATTTGGAGCACCTCGTCGAAGAATTGCCCGAGATCAGGACGGGCGACGCGTGTGCGTTCTCGATCCAGGGTCTTGACCAAACGGAAATGGCGGTGATGGTGGTCCAGTGCCGTGAGCTCAATACTGCAAAACATGCCGATTTCATTCATCGGTTACAGGGGTTGATCCGCGAGCACTTCGCGCTCGACTGTTTCGTTGAACTCGTGCCCCCCCATACCCTGCCACGCACGTCTTCCGGTAAACTTTCCCGCTCCAAGACACGGGAGGAATTTCTGAGCCGAAATGACGTGGCCCAACTCTTCTCCAACTCAAACAAGCCCGGTAACACCCGCCCACCGCAGCGCAGTCAGCAAGCGGTCTCATGCGCGGCGTCATTGCGTTGACGGGAGCGACCGGATTCATCGGTAACGCCATAGCTCGAAAGCTGGTTCAAGAGGGATGGTGCGTACGTGCGTTCATCCGCTCGCCCTTATCTTCAGCACGTCTCGCTGACACCACGGTCCAGTGGGTTCAGGGCACGTTCGAAGATGTCGATAGCCTCGAAAGGCTGGTTGGAGATGCGGATGTCGTGATCCATTGCGCAGGAGCTGTGCGGGGGATCACCGGGACCGACTTTTACCAGGCCAACGTAGAAGCGGTCGCGCGGTTGGCCCACATGGCGGCCAGCCGGAACCCCTCTCCACGGTTTCTCTTGATTTCCTCTTTGGCAGCTCGAGAGCCGGATCTGTCACCCTACGCGGCCAGCAAGCGGATGGGGGAAATCGCCCTCTCCAAGGTCGCCGATCGGCTTACCTGGGCTGCGCTTCGCCCGCCGGCGGTCTATGGACCCGGAGATCGTGAGATGCTTCCCTTGTTTCGCTTGATGCTGCGCGGGATCGCCCCCGTAGTTGGTCGAGAAGATGCTCGATTCTCCATGCTCTACGTGGACGACCTTGCCGACGCCGTAGTGAAATGGCTGATCAGCGATAGCCGGGAGAACCGCGCGTTCGAGCTGGACGATGGACACCCCGGCGGGTATAGCTGGTGTGAGATCGTGGAGACGGTCGAGCGACTCCGGGGAAAAGGGGTGCTTCGTGTCCGAGTGCCGGGACCGGTCTTGAATTTGGCCGCGAAGCTCAACACGATGGCCGCATCTGTGATAGGGTACAGGCCCATGTTCACTCCGGGGAAATTGCGTGAACTTAGACATCCGGACTGGGTGTGTGATAACTCTATGTTTTGCCGTGTCGCCAATTGGGCGCCGACCGTGCGTTTGGAAGAAGGCCTGCGGCACACTCTTGGCCTCAGTGCTTCTCCCGCAATAGGCACACGCGCATAAGACGACCACGTTGAGGCTTGTTGGCACGATGACGCGCTACGAGACGATCCTTCTTCAGCTCTACGAGATTTTAAAACCATATGAAAAGGAGGGGCAGAACCTTTCCGATGACACGGAACTCCTATCCGATCTCGGGCTCGATTCGATGAAGGTCATGCAACTCCTGCTCGAGACGGAGGAGCGGTTCGACATTTCCATTCCATTGAACATCATCCCGAACGTCCGGACCGCCGGGGATTTTGCCAGACAGATTGAGCAGCTCACGGAGCAACGATAATGGCCCTTTTGGAGAAATTCCGACAACTCGCTGAAGCTCACGAGGCGCTTGTGCGGACGAGCACGGACCCGTTCCGGGTGACGATCGAGCGGATCCTTTCGCCCACCGAAGCGATCGTGAACGGCAAGCAAATGATTCTGGCCGGTACGAACAACTATCTCGGCCTCACCTTTGATCCCGAATGTCTGGATGCGGCGGCCAAAGCCGTGTACGAGCAGGGAACGGGGACCACTGGGTCCAGAATGGCCAATGGCAGCTTCAATGGCCACGCCGCTCTGGAGCGCGAGTTGGCGGACTTTTATGGACGCCGGTGGTGCGTCGTGTTCTCAACCGGTTACCTTGCCAATCTAGGTGTCATCTCAGCCCTCACCGGCCAGGAAGACGTAATCCTTATCGATGCCGATTGCCATGCGAGCATTTATGACGGCTGTCGGATGAGCGGTGCCGAGGTGATTCGGTTCCATCACAACGACCCGGGCGATCTCCACAAACTGCTGCGGCGCTTAGGGGAGCGTTGCACGAACACCCTCATTATTGTGGAAGGCATCTATAGCATGTTGGGAGACCAAGCGCCGCTGTCGGAATTCGTAGCCTTGAAGAAAGAATATGGGGCCTATCTGCTCCTGGACGAGGCCCATTCACTGGGGGTCCTGGGTGAGCAGGGGCGTGGACTGTCTGAAGCGGCTCACGTGGAGAGCGGTATCGACTTCATCGTCGGGACCTTCAGCAAAAGTTTGGGAGCAACCGGCGGCTTCTGCGTCTCGGATCATGACGAGATGGAGCTGACCCGGTACGTCAGCCGCCCCTATATTTTCACGGCCTCCCTCTGTCCGTCGGTCATTGCTTCGACGAGAGCCGCCCTGCGGATTATCCAAACCCGACCGGAGCTGCGCACGAGATTGTGGAACAATGCCCGCCGCTTGTATGATCGCCTCAAAGAACTGGGGTTCAAGCTCGGACCCACCCTGAGTCCGATTGTCGCCGCTTTGTTCGACCGACGGGAGGAGGCGATTACGTTCTGGAACGGCTTGCTCGAGCAAGGCGTCTACGTGAACATGATCCTGCCTCCGGCCGCCCCCGAAGGGGGAAGCCTGCTTCGCTGCAGCGTCAGCGCGGCTCACACGGAGGAACAGATCGACCGCATTTGTCAAGCCTTCGAGTCCCTCAGGGTGTCCTGATGGGCAGGGAAGGCAAACCGACCGTATGGGTCTTGACCGACGATCGGCCAGGGAACAACTCGCAATCCATCGGATTAGCCGAAGCACTGGGA
>JACAFD010000083.1 GCA_013388555.1 Nitrospirota bacterium
ACATTCATCGATGCTGTTCTCCAGTGTGAACATCACGCCTCAGAGAACCGATGAGGCAATCGTGGCACCTTCTTCAATACCGTGCCCCTCGACATAATGCAAGTGGAGAATCAGAACTGCTGATGGCCGAGCTAGGAGCCCGCAGAAGAACTCTGTAGGTACTCTGGAATGTGTTGGTCTCCACATCAGGGCAATAGGAGTACACGAGTCAGGATGCTCAAAAAGGCTGTCCAGCAAGGCCGCAGCGAGCGAAGAGGCGAGGCGTACGCTTCAGTACGTTGAGCCTCTGAGCGATGCGAGAACGATGCTGTCGGACTTTTTGAGCATCCTGCTAGCGGAAATCCCGTCGATGAAATATCAGGCTGGCCGTGAAGAGAAGCACTGCCGTATAGGCCGCCCCGTAGGCGACAATCAGCGTCAGGTCCGAACCGCTGATTTCGAGGTGGTGCACGACATGGCCCTTCAAGTTGAAGCGCTCGAGATTGGGCAAGAAATAGTAGATTCCGTCCAAGATCCCCCTGCTGAGATCGTCCATCTTCGCCCCGAATACTTTCAAGTCCGCAGTAAGGTGTCCAATCACATACATCGCCAGGGTAAAGATGGCACTCAGAGTAGCACTGGTAAACGTCGAAAACAGCAGCGCAACCGCGGTAATCACCATGAACTCGACAAAGATCAGGGCCAGTGCCTTAAAGAGCATCGCCTCGACGGGAACTCCTTGGGCATAGAGTACCACCAACAGTCCCAGCGCCATGACCACCGTATTGACGAACAGGGTGATCGTGAGGCCCAGATACTTTCCGAGCAGAAATTGATAGCGGGCCACCGGCTTGGATACGATTGTGTAGATGGTCTTCTTCTCGATCTCCTTGCTTACCAGTCCAATACCGACAAAAATGGCGATCAAGACCCCGAAAAAATTTATACTCCCTAGCCCGAGATCCAGTATGAGACGGTGGAATTCCCCGAGCGTTAACCGTGACAAGACCACCGAACTGCCGATCATGAGCAGGGCAAAGACCAGCAGATTATAGAGCAGCTTGTCCCGTAGGTTTTCCCGAAAGGTATTAAGCGCGATTGACAGGACTTTCATGCGTGATTCTCCGACGGACTCCGCTGTCCTCCAACCTCCCGGATGAACAGATCCTCTAACGACCCCTTCTGAGGAGCGAGCGATACCAGACAAGCCTTGGCCGCACGGATAATCTCCAGCGCTCCCCCTACTTGTTGTTGGCTCTTCAGCACCACCAGCATCCGATCCCCTTGCATAACCACCTTGTCGGCAAGCGGACGTAGGTGGTCTAATCCCTCTGGCGTCAGACCATCCACGACGAGTTCCACTTGGTGATTCGCCCCTTGATTCACTAAATCGGTCACCTTGCCGCAGGCCACGAGGTGCCCCTTCAGGATCATCGCGACCCGATCGCACAAGACTTCGGCATCGTGCAGGATATGGGAGCTGAACAAGACCGTCTTCCCGGACTCCTTGAGGCGCAAGATCAGATCGCGAACTTCTTTCCGCCCGATGGGATCCAATCCGGACATGGGTTCGTCCAGCACCACCAACTCAGGATCATTGATCAAGGCTTGGGCGATCCCCACCCGCTGCAACATGCCCTTTGAGAATTTCCTGAGTTGGAGATCCTTCGCATGGGTCATACCGACCAGCTCCAGGAGTTCGTCGACTCGCTTATCCAGTCCAGCGCCCCAGAGCCCGAACAAATGCCCGTAGAACCCAAGAAACTCCCGGCTTGTGAGGTAGTCGTAAAAGTAGGGTGCCTCTGGAAGAAATCCCAGCCTGGCCTTGGTCTGCGGATCGCCCAACTCCCGGCCGAACAACCAGGCCTGTCCGCTCGTCGGATAGATGAGCCCCATCAACATCTTGAGGGTGGTGGTTTTCCCCGCGCCGTTCGGGCCGAGAAAACCGAATACCTCCCCAGGCCGGACTTCGAGTTTGATGCCATCCACCGCAGTCACTCGCTTCCCCCAGAACCCCACACGGAAGACCTTCGAAAGTTCCTCAGTCTGGACCACGAGATCGGAGTTAGGCAGCATGGCTCACTCCCATGTCCTAGGAAAACTGTAGGGAGGCTCTACCTTTGGGAACAGATAGGCAGAAGGCTTATTCCGTTTAAAAAATGTGCGCAGCCTACTTGGATGCGTCGAACTGGAGACCGACCCGGTCTTGGGATCCAACCGATAGTCTCCTCCGAACGGTTCCTCTGGCAGATTCGGAAGGGCCCCTGCCCTTACAAGATCCATGAGGGTCGCAGGAGGGGTTTGTTGTTGTGTCCGATAGGTTTTCACCGCGCTCTCCAGTAGGCGAAGATCCCGTTCAATGATAACTTCTTTCATCCGGTTCTCCAAGAATTCTCGCATCTCCGGATCCTGCGTCTCTCGCAATCGGGCATCAAGAAATGCCAATGCCGTGTCCGGGCTTCCTGCTTCCGCTGCCATGCGAGTGGCAAGCCCTGGGAGATAAGATGGACCTTCCGGCAGCCGGGCTGCCTGCATAATAAACTCTGCCCCCTTGGCTGGATCACCGAGCAGAAAGTAATAGTTGTACCCAAGAAGGAAGGGAATGTTCCAAACATCTGGATTGGCCTTGAAGCCTTTTTCCAGCAGCAGATTGCTCAAGTCGGGGCGGTTGGCGAGATCGCCGAGAATGACCCCGCCGGCGTAATAGGCGTACGCATACTGAGGGTCAAGGGTGGTCAGCACATCCAGGGCATGGTACATCCACTCATATTCGTCTTCAGTGTTTCGTTTCTTCCCCATAACTTGAATGAGCCTGAGCCAGAGCATATCAGCACCTAGGTGGTGATAGCCTAGCAAAGCAGGCTTCAGGTATTCACCTTTTGGAAGTTGAGCGAGACCTTCAATCTGGGCAGCCGTCCGATCCTGCTGCAAATCGAGCTCCCCCTGCAGCCAACCAACACTGGCCAACAAGAGGAGCGCCCCCATACAGAGCAGAAGCTGATTTAAGATCGGTGCATTGCGATGATGTAAAACTGTTGAGACCGCCATGAAGGTGACACCAGCAGAATGAATAAAACGGAAGGTCCCGACAGCCATCAACTGGCTGCCGGGACCCAACGACCTTACCTACAGCGACCTAGAATTGACTGGTCGTACAATCTGTAGCACCATGGTCAACCGACGCATCCCAGATTGAAACTCCAGCATTCGGTGCGAGAGCGTCACCATCGAGGTTCGATGACGCCATCGCAATAAAGTTATTCATACCAAGCGCTCCGGCACCAGCCGCTCCGAGAGCAGGAGGCGCACCGAGGGCGGCAGCACAAGAAACGGCCGTCGTATAGAGCCCTGGAGGTGCAACCAGCGTCGCATTTACTTGATAGAGATAATTTACATTTCCCGTTGCCTTAAACCCAATATCATTGAAAACACCGGCAAACGTGCCGCCCACAATACACCAGCCCAATGCAGGGGGAACCGACGGAAGTCCAACACCCCAGGCAGCCGGCGTTGTTTTGGTACCGCCCGCAGGAGTTATTACACCCTCCCCCGTCATTCCGGCGTAACAGCCTCGCTCCGACTGGAAGGCGACTTCAGAGGTCTTGATCGCCTGGAGGTTGGTCTTCGCCTCAGACTGGCGCGACTTCATCTGATACTGCAGGAAGTTAGGGATGGCGATGGCCGCCAAAATCCCGATGATCGCCACGACGATCATCAACTCAATCAGGGTAAAACCCTTTTGCCCCTTTAACTGCTTCAACATCGTACTGCCTCCTTGTTGATGGTTCACTGATCTCGCCCCTTCACACCCTTGCTTCTTTGCTATCGAGACCCACATCTGTTGCTATTGCCTAACCGTATAGCAGGTTCGATGCCTGATGAATTTTCAGCCCATGAAAGGATGGGATGTATGTAATATCAAATGGTTATGCTTAACCACTTCTTGATGAGAGCCTATGTTTGGGTTGCCTCTTTCCAGCATTTGCTCTGATCTGCCAATATTTGTCTCTCGTACGGGACCTGGCCCCTCGCACTTTCCCTGCTCCATCAATGCGGATAAATAGTCCAGCCGATTCATGATCTGCATCGGACGAGCAATTCTTGAAACGATCTTTGAGCGTGGAAGAACTGGACCGGATCGGCTTGTCAGGCCCAGAAAAGAGGACTCAGCGTGATGGCCCTAGGCGAAATTGGTGTCGAAGGAAGGGATAGGAGGATTGTACGTCGAAAGCAGGACTAATTAAAGGCGGAGAAATTTGCTACTGAGCTTGTATCTTCTGGGATACACGCTGTTTGGCCTGTTGGATACGTTCTTCCTGTGCCGGATCTCCCATCCCCGACTCGCGGAATCGGTCCATCAACTTGTTATTGGAGGGGTCCAGCTCCAATGCACGGAGCCAGGCCTCGCGGGCCTCTGCCAAGTTCCGTTGCTTGGCGTAAATGTCACCAAGGTGTTCATACAGCACCGGGTCATCCCCTGCGAGCGCAACAGCGCGCTTCATCTCCGTCAAGGCCTCGGTGAACATGCCGGATTTGAACAGGGCCCACGCGAGGCTATCGATATAGTACCCGTTACTTGGTTTAAGCCCGACGGCCCGTTTAGTGAGGGAAAGCGCCTGGTCAATTTTGACCCCTCGTTCTGCGTAGCTATATCCCAGATAGTTGAGCGCATCGGCATGATGGGGATCCAGCTTAATTGCGGTCTCCATGACACGCTCGACGTCATCAAATCGATTGAGCTTGTCGTAGACTGTGCCCAGATTAAAGTACAAATCGGCGCTCTTGGGATTCTGGTTGATGCCTTCCTCCAGGACCTTTGCTGCATCGTCGAACTGCTCCTTCTGCAGGTAGATCAAACCCAACACAATGTGGGTCTCCGGCTGTTTTGGATTAATTCTACGGGCTTGAGTCAAGTGGGTAATGGCCTCTGGATATTGCTTCAATCGATAATACAACAGGCCGAGATGCAACTGACCCTCGAAGTAGGAGGGCTCAAGTTGGATGTTAAATGTGTAGGTCTCGATGGCTTTCTTCGTGTCCTTGGACTCCTCGTAGAGAAATCCAAGGTAATCTCTGATTTTGAGTTCCGTCGGACGCGCCTTAAGAACTTGAGTCAGTTGATCGATGGCCTTGGCATATTCCTTCTCTTCGCCGTACAGCAACGCCAGTCGAAGCTGGGTATCGAGGTCCGCAGGATCCTCCGCTAGCAAATCATTCAATTCCCTCCTGGCGCCTGGATAATCCTTCGCCGCCATATAGACTCGAACCAACTGGTGCCGGATAGCGCGGTTTCTCGGGTTCACACTCTCAAGATATTTCCGTAGTATGGCGACCGCCCGATCATATGTCTGCCGAGACTCATAGATCGAAGCGAGCGCATGATAGGCTGGTTCAAACGAGGCATTGACCGCAATCGCCCGTTCCAAACTGGCTACCGCCTCGTCGCTTTTCCCCGCATCGATTAGGAGCCGCCCCAAATGATAGTGGCCCACGGCAGAGTCAGGAGTCTTCGCCAAACCAGCCCTAATAGCCTGCTCCGCCTCAGGCTGCCTCTTCAGATTCAGGAGCAACAGACCCTTCGTGAAGTAGGGGTCGCCGGATGTCGGATCCGCAGCGATCGCACGATCCAATAATTTCACCGCACGCTCCCCTTGCCCCGCACTAGCTAAAATACCTGCCATTTGGGTGAGCAGTTGACCATCCTGGCTTGCTCCCTCTGCCACTTGGTCTGCATACAGGAGGGCGTTGGGCATATCGCCCAAGGAAAAATAAAGGCTTGCCAACCGGGCCTTCACAGTTTGAGATGCTGGATCCGCCTTCAGTGCAGCCTGGTATTCCCGAATCGCACGATCCATGTCCTGCGCCAGCTCTGCTTGGTACCCCAGCATGAAGTGATAGGAAGCGGTTGCATCTGGAGGACGTGGAGATGGCGCCGGCACCTTCACGGTTTGAGGTCTTGCCTCAATTTCCGGTATCTTGGGCGCACCTACACAGGCTGGCATGAGGGGCAGGACCAGGCAGAGAACACACGTCGTGCGCCATATCATTCTCAAATCGAACGTAAGAGATTTTGAGATCAACAGCTTCATAAGTACATACAGGCTGGGACTGGTAACACGGGCAAGTGATGACACTCCGGGATTATACGAAAGGGGTTCGGGCAGGGTCAAACGACTTCGCGATTGTCGAGACTTTCGAATTTCGCGAAACGGTCATGGAAGAAGAGCTCCTTTCTCCCAATCGGTCCGTTACGGTGTTTACTCACGAGGATATCGGCAATGCCTTTCCGTTCGGAGTTTTGGTCATACACATCCTCGCGATATATAAACATGACCACATCGGCATCCTGCTCGATCGCGCCGGAGTTATGACTGACAATTCCATCGGCGAGCCACGATGCCGGTCCTGGAACCGTTAGATCGAATACCTCTTCCATCCCATCCGGCTCAATACTCGCAATGCGATCCCAGAAGAGGTCGTTCGTGGCCTGCGCGGCAAGGGCACCGTCATGTAAAATTGCAGCATATTCAGCCAGCATGCTGCGTGAGGGGGCAAAGCTGAAGTGCGCCGAGCCACCGTAGGAAGTCCCCCTCATGACCGCCATTTGACGCTGCGAAATGCCGCGCGCACGCATCGCATGCTTCACCTGCGAGAACGCCTCGATGGGCACTGTGTCGACATTCGTATTGGGAATCCTTCCCTTGAGCGCGGCAGCCAACTTGTCGGCACCCGCCTTCTTTGGCCCGAATGCACCGACCCGATCGAGAAACCGCTGCTGATCGATACCGCCAGAGACACGCACCACATGCATGGGGCGATACGTCCCTTGCCGTACCAGTTGGAGGCGAGCCACAATGCCGAGTCTGAGCAACAACGCTGCCACGTCTTGGGCTAGCCCTTGGCTGTTCGTGCTGAAAACCACCGCGTGGTCCCCTCGCCCTTTCGCTCTCGGCGTGATCGTGCCGTCCGTAGCCCACAGGTGCCGAAGCAATAGACCGATTTGCACGTTGCCCAGTCGGAATGCAGACTCAGGAATCCGTTTCTCATACGAGCGTTGTCCGAAAATACCGATCTCGCGGAACCATTGGTTGACGCCCGCAGGGTGCCAGCGATTGCCGTTGCCGCTAATGAGCAGTTGATGCCAGGTGCGCCGACCTGCGTAGCGCGTCACCCTGGCCCCAAACTCTTTTTGCGCGGCCTCAGTGACGATCGCACCGTTTTCCTCTGAACTCGTCGTATACCGCATGGGTTGATGACTGAGATAACTCCCGTCACCAATAAGCTGCCCCAAGAGAGCCACGCGAAGATCAGGCCATGCATCCGTGGCCGACGGTTCGGGAAGCTCACGGGCTACCGCAAGCCGATCGCCAACACCCAGTTCGCTGACGCGTTTCCACCCATTGGCTCCAAGGAGACGATGATTCCCTGTGGCGCGTATCACCCTGCCGCTGGCCAGACGAACCTGGGAAACAGGCCGATTTCCAACACACCAGACTTTGTCGCTCTGGGCAGTACCGACGCGCCCTTCTTCGGACAGGGCCAGCACCTCCGGAGTGGTGCTGACAAGATCCCGCACCGGCACACGCCGCCCGTCGCTCAGAATTACTAGGGTTTCTCCTGTCACGCACTCCCTCAGGTCCGCCAGCATTGGAACCGGCGGCTTCCTGGCTTCTACCGCACGGCTGAGCTGCGACAGCGCGACAACCGGCACGTTGAGCTCCTTGGCCAGGGCTTTTAGCGAGCGTGATATATCAGAGATTTCCTGCTGGCGGGATTCCGAATCGCTCCGCCCCTGCATCAGCTGGAGATAGTCGACGATCAATAGATCGAGCCCCCGCTCTGCTTTTAATCGGCGCGCCTTACCCCTCATCTGCTGCACGGTAATGCCACCGGTATCGTCAATATAGATCGGCGCTTGTTCCAATCGGCCTGCCGCCTCCGCTAGACGCCACCAATCCTCTTTGTGAAGCTTGCCGGTTCGGAGACCGTGTGAATCGACCCGTGCTTCCGAACTCAGCATGCGGAGGACAATCTGCGGCTTCGACATTTCCAGGCTAAAAATTCCAACCACGCTGCCTGCGTGAATGGCGGCATGAACGGCCATCCCCAACGCCAGGCTCGTCTTCCCCATGCTGGGCCGCCCCGCGATCACCACGAGATCGGAAGGCTGGAGCCCGGCGGTGATATCGTCGAGGTCATAAAAGCCGGTGGGAACACCTGTGATATGTTCTTTCCGTTTCGACAGCTTATCGACGAGATCGAGACTTTCCTTAATGATGGAGTTAAGGGGGGTGAACGACCGATCCAGCTTTCCCTGGACGATGCTGAACACCGACCGTTCCGCGAAATCGAGCAGGTCGTCAACTGAAGAGGTGCCTTCGTACCCCCGCGTGAGGACCTCTGTGGAGGAATGGATCAACTCTCGCAGCAATGCCTTGTCGCGCACGATCTTGCAGTGGTAGCGAATATTGGCGGAGCTGGCCACGCTCTGCACGAGTTCCCCCAAATAGGCTGCTCCCCCGACCGCCTCAATGTCCCCCTGCGCCTTCAACCGTTCCGTCAATGTGATCTGATCGATGACTTCTCCGACCTCCGACAACTCCAGCATCGCGCGATAGATCTTCCGATGCGATGTACGGTAGAAGTTCTCTTCGACCAACAATTCCATCGCCTTGGCCATCGCGCTATTGTCGAGCAGGACTGCACCGAGGACCGATTGCTCGGCCTCCAGATTCTGAGGGGGCAATTTGGGCTGCGAGAGATCGACGGCCGACATGGATTTCATAACCTTTCCTTTCCCTGCCGCCGAGACCGACGAGCCGCGGCTACCAGATCGGCAAGCGCCATCTTCTTCGAAGGAGGACTCATCCTGCCTGAGCGACGGCCAGGCATCTGGGCGGAGAGGGATTCGACCACCAGCACGTCATCATGGTCTATCCCTGATGCACCGACCACGACTACGACTGCTGCTTGCTGGGCTGACCCCGCCGCCACGGCGACAGAAATCAGGGTCGCGTCGTTCCCCTTCATAGTCTGCTGCACCACTCGGGATCCAGTCCGACGCAACTGTGCCGCGACCTCCGTCAACAATCGAGTAGCCCGACTTGGCGCGGCGACAAGATAATCCACTCGCGCTGAGACTGATCGCTCATCAGAAAAATCCACGCTGCGGAAAAGGCGGTCGACGTCCAAACCAAAACCGGTGGAAGGCAGTGGCCGCCCAAATCGGCCGATCAAGTGATCGTACCGTCCGCCGCCGCCCAACTCCGCTCCCACCCCTTCGGCAAACACGTCAAACACGATGCCATCATAATAATCGAACCCGCGGAATTCTCCGAGATCCAGAAGCAATGAGTCTCGGTGGCCTGCCGCGCAAAGCAGTCGATACACCTGACCAAGCCGTTCGAGCGGAGCGGCCAATGACGGATCGCCGTCTGCGAGGACCCGTCCGCGTGCCAGCACTTCCTCTTGACCATACAACTCAGGCGCTTCCCGAATGGCCCGCGCCGCAGTCTTGGAGATACGTTCGCTCGCAAGCACCTCTTCGAGCCTCGGAAGATCTTTCCGTGCCGCCGCCTGCTCAGCCAATTTCTGCCCCTGCGCCGACAATCCTGATCGCATCAGAAGCCCCTTAATATATCCCACATGCCCCAGCGACACTTTAAAGGATTGGAGACCCACCCTATGGAGACATTCGATCATCACGCCGATAACTTCGCTGTCGCTCGTCACATCATCAAGGCCGATGAGCTCGGCTCCGACCTGAAAAATTTCCCGGCCGCGCCCGGCATGTTCCCGCTCGTAGCGGAACACAGACGTCCGATAAGAGAGCCGCAACGGCAACGTCGCCCCCGTAAGCCCCATCGCGACCGTCCTGGCGATTTGCGCCGTCGCGTCTGGACGGAGGAGCAACGTGCGGCCAGTCGTACGATCGACGAATTGATAGCACTGCTCGATCAGTTCCGGTTCAAGCCCTGGAGCCAATACATCGAGGTATTCAAACGTGGGGAGAATAATCTCATCGTAACCCCAACAATTAATATGAGCGAGCAACTCTCCCTCAAGGCGGCGGACCTGCTTCGCCGCATGAGGAAGAATCGTTGCCATGCCCACGGGGACGAGCGAGCGCTCGCGGGACGATGCGGCCTGTCCCGAAGGAATGCGTGGCTTCGGAGGAGCGGAGACCATGGCTGACCTGATGGATGGCGCGGGGAATTAGGACAGAGCCGCGACTTTGACTGAGAGAATATCCTTGCTGGACTTGATCGCCTCAAGCACCGCCTCAGGAAAGATCGCATCGGATCCAATGATGAGCAATGCGTTCCCTCCCCGCTTCTCGAGCGCGCATTGCATCCGGACAATGTTGATCTGGCTGTCGCCGAGCACCTTCCCCACCATCCCGATCACTCCTGGGCGATCAATGTTCAGGATAAGGAGCATGTGTCCTTCCGGCACAACCTCGACTTTGAACTGATCGATCTCGACCACGCGCGGATCTTTCTTATGATAGAGCGTGCCGGCGACCTGGTGCGACTTCTTCCCGGCCTCCACTTGCACACGAATCAAGCTGGTGAAATCTCCTGCATCGGAACTCTTTACTTCCTTCACTTCAATTCCACGTTCCTTCGCCACGATCGGCGCATTCACATAGTTCACAGGGGATTCCATCATCGGTGTCAGCAATCCCTTCAGCACGGCGATTGTAAGTGGCGCGATTGACAAACTTGCCGCCTCTCCGCTGTACTCGACGGTTACTCGTTCAATCCCACCTTCGCACAACTGGGTTTGCAACTTCCCAAGCTGCTCGGCCAACGACAGGTAGGGCTGAAGCCTCGGCAGTAGTTCTGGAGAGACAGAAGGAATATTGACCGCCCCTCGGGCAATACCCTTCGTAAAATAATCGACGATCTGCTCCGCAATCCCGACGGCCACATTCTCTTGCGCCTCAGTCGTCTGAGCTCCGATATGCGGCGTACAAATAAAATTATCCAACGTCAACAACGGATGATCCGCCTTCACTGGCTCCTCTTCAAACACATCAAATGCGGCGGCGGCTACGTGCTTCGATTTCAAAGCTTCAAACAGATCTCCCTCATGAATAATCCCCCCTCGGGCGCAATTCACAATCATGACCCCCGGCTTCATCGTCGAGATCACTTGCGCATTGATGAGGCCCTTGGTCTCAGGCGTCAACGGCGTGTGGACCGAGATGATATCGGCACGCTTGAAGAGCTCAGCCAACGGCATCATATTTACGCCCATCTTCTGTGCGCGCTCCTCGGCCAAATAGGGATCGTAGGCGATCACGCTCATGCCGATTCCCTGCGCAAGTTTCGTCAGATGGCTGCCGATTTGCCCCACGCCGACAATGCCAAGCACCTTATTATAGAGTTCGACTCCCATAAACTTGTCTTTTTCCCACTTGCCGGCCTTCACCGATGCCGTTGCTTGCGGGATCCTTCGGCTCATCGCACAGATCATCGACATCGTGTGCTCGGCAGTTGTGACCGTATTCCCGCCCGGCGTATTCATGACCACGATGCCTCGACGGGTTGCCGCAGGGGTATCGACATTGTCCAGCCCTGACCCGGCGCGCCCGACTACTTTCAACTTCTCGGCCGCCGCAATCAGTTCTTCCGTCACCTTGGTACCAGACCGTACGATCAGCCCGTCCGCGTCCTTGATTTCCCTGAATAGTTCGTCCTTCGGCATCTTGGACTTCACGACCACAGTGAATCCAGCCTTCTCCAGCAGTTCCACGCCCTGCGTTGACAAACTATCGCTGATGAGAATTTTCATCATGTCACGTTCCCGAGTGGTTACCCTTTGACCATAAGTATTTCTTGCGCCTTCGCGACACCACTCCCAAGTTTGACGGGATGGCCCAACCCTTTGAGCACCATTTCGACAGCTGCAACCGCCGTAATGATATCGAAACGGTCCATGTAGCCCATGTGAGAGAGCCGGAAGATCTTCCCCTTCAAATGGTCTTGCCCACCGGCCGCCGTGATGCCGTATTGGACGCGCAGGTTTTTGTAGATGGCCTGCCCGTCAACCCCTTCCGGCGCTGATATGGCGGTGAGGGCATCGCTGGGCGATTCTTTCGGAAACAACGCCAAACCGGCACCCTGTATCCCTTCACGCATAGCCTTTGCCAGCATTGCCTGGCGGCCGAACACCCCCGCCAGCCCATCCGCCTTCATCATCTTCAGCACTTCCTGCAAACCGACGATGAGAGACACGGCTGGTGTATAGGCCGTCTGATTCTTCAGCTGGTTCTCCTGCTCTTTCTTGAAATTGAAATAGAACGCCGTGTTCTTCGCTTTTTCCGCCAACTTCCAAGCTTTATCACTCACGCTCACAAATGCCAGACCAGGCGGAAGCATCAGCGCCTTTTGCGACCCGGTGATCACGACATCGATTCCCCACTCATCGGTCTTGATGTCAAATACTCCGAGGGCGGTGATAGCATCTACCACAAGAATGGTTTCGGCATAGGGCTTCACGACCTCTGCAAGAGCCTTGATGTCATGCGCCACACCGGTAGATGTTTCACTCGCCTGAACATACACCGCTTTAATCCCTGGATCTTTTTTCAGCGCGTCGGCCACTGCTTGAGGATTGACGGCTCGCCCCCATTCCACCTTGATTTCCGTTACCTCGGCGCCGAATGTTTTGCAGAGCTTTGTCCATCGTTCGCCAAATTTGCCCCCATTAATAGTGAGGGCCTTGTCACCGGGAGAAAGAAAATTTGATACTGAACCTTCCATGCCTCCGGTACCCGAAGCCGCCAGCATGAGCACGTTGTTTTTTGTTTGATACAGCCATTTGAGTCCTTCACGGACCTCTGCAAAGACCTTATCGAACTCAGGGGCACGATGATGGAACATGGGCCGCGCCATGGCCAGTAGAACCTCTGGCGGTACAGGCGTGGGGCCGGGAGCCAGCAAGTACTGCTTCAACATTGACTGATCCTCCTAACCGGATGACACGTGAAAAGTCTTACGCGGAACGGGAGGACGATACCATTGCTCCCAAAAGCTGTCAAGGCGGAGAACCGTGTAGATACGTGTGTTTTCAGACTGTTGTGATTGTTCGAGCGGCGCGACATTCACTGACCATTTTGTACGAAATCCGAATCTCTGACCTTTGTACGACTAAAGAGGGGGTATCATTCCTTTTA